>JBLGAM010000058.1:0-19414 GCA_047612305.1 Planctomycetota bacterium
ATTTGCCTTTGCAATCCATAGTGGCAGGCAGCTCTTATTTGGACGCTAGTTTACCTAGTGTTAAAAGGGATGCTGCTTCTGAGGAATTTCAGCGCTATGCTTTTGCTTCCTCCAGATACGCGTCACTTCTATATGATTCTTATCGCAATGTCTATTATCGGTTTGCTTTTCCTACACTAACTGATCTTACTGCCGAGGAGATCAGGGAACTCCCAAATGCACCGGGGCCATTTGTCGTGATGGTTTTTGATGAAGACCTGAACTTGATAACTGAGCGACTTTTTGAAGGAGGGACCTACCTACCTGACAATTCCTTTGTAGGAGAAAAAGGCTTGTATCTATCCATCAATCATCCCGATAATCCACAAAATAAAGAGGATCAGATGAGTTTTGAATTGGTGGAATTGAAATAATGGGAGTGCGTTATCCTTTGAGGTTTCTATAACCTCGAAGGATTGTTTAGATCTGCTAGGCTATTCTGGTTTCTGTTTATTGCTATTCAGGCACCGATAGTAATCGGCAGGAATCCTGAACCTGGAACGCAGGCTTTTCAATCCATTAACTAAAAAGACGACTTTGATTGGAGGAAGAAGGTTACACTCTTGGGATCGAGCTTTGAGATTATAAATCTCGAAGAGCTGAGTTTTTTGATTGCTTTTTGGCCGCCAAAAAGTGACAAAGATAACTAGCTGGAATTTGGCTTTATGAGCTCGGAACGTTGAAACTTCGCTTTAGTGAAATAGGTATCCCTATTTATACTATAAAGTTTTAGTCCAAAACCCATTTTACTTCTTCACTAAAGTCAGGGTAGATTCAATAAAAAAAGGCCAACTTAAACAAGATGGCCTTCTCTGGATTTTCTACTTTATACCTATGCTTCAACCTCTTCTAACTTCGGAGCTTTAGGGAAGTCAATAGGGAATTGGGCTAGATTGTGTAGATAATTAGAAATTGTCTTATCTGCAATCAAGATGACTACATCGATCAAAGTAACTTCGCTATATCCTGCATCAAAAAAAGCTTGGACAGTTTCTTCAGATGCTGATCCACGGTTCACGGTAAGTGATTTTGCTAATTTGACTAAAGCGTCAATTTTAGCATCAAAAGACGCAGTTCCTTTTCTTAATTCCAGAATCTGCTCATCTGTGAAACCATTCATTTTTCCGATAGCAGTATGTGCCGATTGACAATACTCACAACCATTGACTTGGCTCACCACTAGGTTAACCACTTCTTTTTCTTTAGCCTTTAAATTGGTTTTTCGATTTGCTAATGCAAGGTAATCTGCCAAAGCTGTATCACTTTTGGAATAGTAAGAATATAGATTGGGGACAAAGCCAACAGCCTTTTCAATACCTACTAATATTTCTTGATTCTTTTCAGAGACTTGATCTTTACTAGGTAATTCAAAATTTTTCATTGTGTAAATATTTTTGGTTTATGCTTACACAAAGGTGTGCGTTCTCCTATCTATTCAGGTAGTCAATACTTCCTTAGGAGTTGGCAATTTTTCCCAAGTTCAGACCAGACTTAAAATCGCTTGGGGACTTTCCTTCATTTTTCTTAAAAAATCGGCTAAACGTCTGTATATCCTCAAAACCCAATTCATAGGAAATCTCTTTAATTGGCTTATCTGTGTAAAACAATATTCGCCTAGCTTCGAGCATAATCCTGTCGTGGATGAAAGTCAGCGGGGTGTTCGATCCCATCTTAGTAAATAAATTGGATAAGGTTTTTGGAGACTTATGGAGCAGATCCGCGTATTCTTTGACCGCATGTTTGCTTTTAAAATTCTTTTCAACTAGAAAATTGAATTCTCTAATCAAGTCAGAATCAAAAGAGGTGAGATTTTTTAGATCACTTTGTTCCTTATAAAGTCTAGTACAAAGGATCAACAATCTCTTCAGAACCATTTGCAGCATTTCAAGCTGCAAATTATCATTCGAATCAATTTCCGAAAGAAACACTTTCCACAAGGTTTCAAATTGATCCATTTCTTTTGGGCCAAGGCTCAAGATTGGAAGCTGATTTGATCCAAAAAATAATATCCCCTTACAGCCTACTTCCGAATCATGGTCGAGCACACAATAAAAAGACCGATTAAACCTCACCATTCGTGCTAACCCAATAGACTTCACATTTACCTGGTGAAATTCAGTCAAACATAGAATTTGATTGGGCTGGAAAATCTCCTCTTTGCCGTCTATTACAATTTTTGATTCACTTTTAAACCACACCAAGGTTTGAAATGAAGGCAGCTTCTCTTCTAATAGCTGACAATTCTGACTAGTGATTTCAAGTAAAAATAGTTGTTCTTGATTAGGCCCCTGATACATCATTCAAAGTATTTCTTATTTAAGAAATCCGAAAGTCAAATGGTTCCTAGTCAAATTACTTTTTACGCTCGCCTCGAAACGTTCCATTCGGCTGGACGAAATTTACGGCGATGATTTCCCCGTCTTTTTCCTCGAATTTGATTTTGAATCCTTCCAAGGTTTTGAAGTTAAATTCATTATTTCCCACCGGGATCTGCTCGTACTCCGGCTGACCAGCGACGAAGGCATAGAGTTTTCCTTCTTTGACATAGATTTTAACCTCCTGTACCCCCATGAGTAAATATGTGCCTTCGTATTTCGCTAAGTCCTCGGCACGGATATCGAGAATTTTTGGAGTTCGCTTAAATTCAATCGGATCCAAAGCGGGCTCTACCTGAGTTTCCAGTCCTGAGATATCTCCATTGATGGCCGTTTGGAAACTTACCTTGATGGGATTATCCATGCTGATTTCGCCCTGATAGATCAGGTGGAGATTAAAAATATCGTAATGCTCATGCAGGAGCACTCCATCATAAAGACCCGTTTTGGCGCGAAGTGTGTCGTTTAGAAGGTCCAACTCTAATTTTCCATAGCCGGGATTCTCGTAGGTCCCAGTGTATTCAGCCAGCACATGGGAAGGTTTGGTTGTACTGATTTTGGTAGAATCAGCTTCTTTTTTATCTTTTTCCTGCATGGCTTTTGCCTCCGCTATTCTCTTTAATCCTTCGCCTGACCAGTCCGAGGGATCAAGTTTAAGCATTCGATCTGCAATCATATTTCGTACGATACCCGGAACCTGTGAACCGTTTTGATTGGCTAAGACAACAATTCCTAGGCTATCCGAAGGAAAAAATGCTGCACTTGCCGAGAAGCCATCGATGTTCCCTCCATGCTCCACGCGGTAATGACCTCGATAGGAAGAGAGGAACCAGCCATAACCATAATTGGCAAAATGTGCATCGGGATGTTCTTTGGATGGAGTCCCTGCCGAAACCACCATCTGCGCGCTCATCGCCTCGGTCGCATAGGAAGCGGGGATGACTTGCTCACCTTTATATTTCCCGCCATTAATCCAAGTGATCAGCCAGTTGGACATTTCGGTCACGCTGCTATTGATCGCACCCGCAGGAGACATGGCAGCAATGTTATAATAATCCATTTTGGTATTTAAGCCTTCGTTATCTGTCTGATAGCCGTAGGAAAAATCAATATCATTCGGTAATTCCAGCGCTTTGAAATTACTTCTACTCATTCCCAACTTATCAAAGAACATGTTTTTTACATTTTCCTCCCAAGTGTTTCCGGTGATTCGCTTACCGATTTGTCCCTGAAGGAAAAACATCCAGTTGTTATAATACCATTGCTGACGCAATCCGGTGAATGGTTCCTGAAATCCAATCCGCTTGATCAGTTCATCGTCTGATTCGGAGGGGAATAAGTACCAGGAAAGGTCATGACGTGGCAATCCGGTCCGATGCGACATTAGGTCTTTGATGATGATCTGCTCATTCATATAGGACTCTGCAAACCGGAGTTCGGGGATGTACTTCGCAGGACGCTAATCGAAATCAATTTTCTTATCCTCCCGAAGCACTCCCAGCACTGCCGAGGTAAAAGCCTTGGAGGAAGAGCCGATGGCAAAAAGCGTATTTGGAGTTACGGGAGTTTTCTGATCTTGATCTTTGTATCCAAATCCATTGGAATAAACGATTTTGTCCTTTTCTACGATTGCAACCGCAAAGCCAGGTGCTCCCCATTCGGTTCGGACTTTCTCCAGAAGAGCATCTAGGTTTGCAAATCGAGTGTCTTTTTTCTGGGAGAAAGCTTGGAGGGAAAAAGAGATTCCAATTAAAAATAAGCAGAGTTTTTTCATTGTTTGAGTGGATTGGATTTAGACAAAGAAAACCGAAAAGTTCAAAAGATCATAAAGTCCATGAATTTGCTGTTGAGGATTTTAGCTTTATTCGCTGTTCAGGATTTTCAATCCTGGACCTAGATCGTAGGATTTTTAATCCGAAAAAACTGATCATTAAAGGTTAGAATTTGAGTAGGAAGATTACAAATCTTCGGATCGAGCTTCGAGATTACAAATCTCGAAGAGCGTCATTTTAGCTATTCCCGATACTGATGGCAATTCCGCTGTTCAGGATTCCGCTGTTCAGGATTTTTAATCCTGAACCTTGATCGTAGGATTTCCAATCCGTAAACACAATCAAGATCATGTAAATTGAAGATTACAAATCTTCAGATCGAGCTTCGAGATTATAAATCTCGAAGAGCGTCGCTGTTCCGCTGTTCAGGATTTATAATCCTGAACCTTGATTGTAGGATTTCTAATTTGAATAAATTAATTTTTAGTCAGTAATGAATGTGATATGGGATTTGAATTTAAAATTCGGGATCAAGGAGCGGTTCATTTTATGACCTTTACAGTTCATCAGTGGACAGATGTTTTCACTAGAAAGGATTATTCAGACCTATTAGTAGAGAGCCTAATTTATTGCCAAAAGAATAAGGGATTGGAGATTTATTCATGGGTAATTATGAGTAACCACATCCACTTAATTGCAAGTGCAAAAAATGAAAATTTGTCTGATATCATTCGAGATTTCAAAAAATTTACTGCAAAACAAATTTTTAAAGCCATTCAGGATAATCCTAAAGAAAGTAGAAAGTCATGGCTAATCTTGGCTTTGAGTCATCAAAATCAAATTTGGTTTTGGGAGGATGGGTATCATGGAGAGGAAGTGTTTTCAAAAAGGTTTTTTGATACGAAATCCACTTACATCCATCAAAATCCGGTCAGGGCCGGAATTGTCGAAAAGGAAGAAGAATATTTGAATAGCAGTGCCGGAGATTTCTATGGGATAAGAAAAGGGTCCATTCAATTGGCAGAATTTGGGTAAAAGGTGATGTTCCTTTTGAAGATTACAAATCTTCGGATCGAGCTTCGAGATTACATCCGCGATATTCTTCGGGACTCGAAGAGCGTCATTTTAGCTATTTCTGCTTTTCTGTTGTTTGTGCTGTTCAGGATTTATAATCCTGAACCTAGATCGTAGGATTTCCAATCCGTAATAAAAAGAGATTAGACCTTGACATCAGAAAATAAAGATTGCATCCCGATGCCTATCATTAATAGGATCGAACTTCGAGATTACGTCAGCGATTTTCGGAATGGTTTTAAAAATCCGCTGACGAAAATTCTTAAAAACTTTGAAAAATTGTTAAAACCTTCAAAAAATACCCAGTACTGGGTATTTTTTGAAGGTTTTTTTCTTTCTAATTTTAAAAGAAATAAACTAAATCAAACTATGAAAAAGAAATCGTTTTTATTAAAGACAACCTTAGCTGTAATCACAATCTGGGGGGGGGCTTAGTTGTTCGACTAACCTTGAAGATCAAATTCCTCAAAATCTTTTAAGTCCTAGTTTAGATGTTTTTGATGGCACCTTAAGTTTATCAACTTTTGATTATTTTGAGGATCTAATTTCAAAGCATGAAAATCTTGACAAACTAAACTTTGAGAGCTTTGCTGAAAATCGTCTACTTCCAGTAGCTGGAAATGTAAGTTCACGCATTAATGAAGAAGGACTCAAAGAGCTGACAAATTGGGAAGGAAGTTATCTTCTTGACATCCTTGACAAAGATGGATTTGTTTTTATTAATAAATATTTGCTTCATTTGGATTTTAATCGTCGGTTAGTGGTTGTTTCCTCTGATTTCGCATTGAAAAATGACATTATCAGGGGTGATTTTTCAAATGAAAAAATTAGATTATTCTCCTTTGAGGATGATGTTATTGGGTTGCTTGAGATTAATAGTGAATCATCAATTTCAAAAACCAACGTTCAAGCGAGAATAAGTTCTTTCGCTCCCGCTGCGACTATTAGTTCAGGATGCTCTTGGAATAAGTGCGATAATAATGGAGATAGTAATCAAAATAAATTTGACCCAATAACTTCCACAGAGTATAGGCTCGAGGCTAAGCATGTGTATCAAGCAGCGGGATTTTATTTTAGGTTAATGTCTGAAGCAAAGCATATGAAAAGAGGGGGTAATTTGACATATACAAGTGAGCCGACTGACAGTTATATAAGATATGATTATTTGTATGATAGCAAGAAGAGAAGCATTGGGGTTAGGTCAGGAACTGGTGAGTCATCCAAGTTTATTAGTGACCATGATATTTTTTATTATGAGAGTTCAAGAGGTCTAAATAGTTTTAGACTGGATACACAAATTGAAGTTTTTATAGGAGGAAGTCATGGATCAGGAACTTTAGGATGGTGGTTGTTTAATCTTCAAAGGATAAGTAAGAGCTAATGAAAAGGATAATCTCATTTATTCTAATAATTTTACCAATGTTTTGTAAACAAACTCAAGGGCAGTCTTTGAGCTTAGGTTTCAAATATGGGGCTCCAACTTTTCAAGATTGGGAATTTGATAAAGGGACTTTAAAATTAAGAGGAGCCACAGACGCTAGGTTTTATATGGCAGGTTTTATAGATAAAGAAGTTGGAAAGGGATTTTCTTTTGGACTTGGGCTTGATGTATTGGCGGCAAATGAGTCAGTTTTCTTGGATAAAATTGGAAAGGCCGGTTCTCATAAGTTTGCTATGTTTTCAATTAGCCCTAAAGTGATGAAGGAGTATTTAATCATCTCTGAGAAATTTGGAATATCATTAGGTATTAGCTTTCCTGTATCATTACTCGATTCGGACTCTTTTAATTATGAAAATGATGATTCGTTTAGAGTTATTAGGGTGGAACAAAAAGACGAATTTGGAAACATTACGATGGTTCCAGAGACTGATGTTGTTTTCTCTGGAGAAAGGGTAGTAGAGAGGAAAACTAGTTTATTTATCAGACCTGAAATCGGACTGTTCTACAATATTTCCGAGAAATTAAGAATTACGCTAAGTCATATCCGAGGGTACAATACTGGGAAACCACTAATTAGTCGAAACTTGGATTCAATAATTTATAATGGGGAATCATTTAGATCTTCAGATTCTTTTGTAGGAAACTATAGGAGCACGAATATTGGCATGAGTTATAGGATCTTTTGATTGGATAGAAATTTTGTTTCTTAATAAAGGTCCATTTTGTTAATTGAAAAATACCCCCAATAAAATTATAAATATTGGGGGTATTTCAATTTATGAGAAATTTTTCATTTTTTTAAAATGCTACGAATCTGATCTCCTTGATCAATCCTGCTATTCAGTCACCGATAGTAATCGGCATCAATCCTGAACCTAGATCGTAGGATTTCCAATCAGTAAAAAAAGGAGATTATGCCTTGACATTTGAAAATGAAGAATTTAATTCTTCGGATCAAGCTTCGAGCTTAAATCAGCGATATCGGGACTCGAAGAGCATTAGGCAATAAATCCTGGAAAACAAAAAGCTGGCTTTTGATGCCAGCTTTTGGTAAGAATATTTCTATTTAATTACACTTTCTTCTCATTCGTCAGCGTTCTTCGCACTTGATCTAGATTGACACGGATCTCTTCGATGCTTTCCCACTCACGACCTTCTGTGCCGTGCTCGATGCCCACATAGCCGTTGAAGCCATGCGAAAGCACAATCTTCATCATCCGGGTGTAATCCAGCTGCGTTTCATTTCCACGATCATCCCATACCATTGGCTTCATACTTACTCCTTTTGCCGAAGGCATCAGCTCATCCACGCCTCGATAAGAGTCATAGCTGAAGATCTTATCCCCTTCAGTATTCATTCGGAAGTTGCCAAAGTCAGGTAAGGTGCCTGCTCGCTTATGTGCAGTCTGTCGAATCATTTCTGCCAGCCACATCCCATTACTGGAGAATCCGCCGTGGTTTTCGATGATCACATTGATGTCAAAATCATCGGCAAATTCACAGAGTTGACGAAGACCAGAGCTGCAAACATTGATTGCTTCCTGCTCAGCATCTTTGCTGGTGGAGTAGGGCACGGCTGTATAGGAATTCACGCGGATAGAGTGACAGCCTAGGAACTTGGCTGCTTCTACCCATTTTTTGTGATTTTCTACGGTTTCTTTTCTTCCCTCAGAGGTGGCTGCTCCAAGCATTCCTTCTCCATCACACATGATCAAGACTGAGGTGACGCCTTCACCATCTGCTCGGGTTTTCATTTCTTTCAAGTAGGCCATATCCTTGGCTTTATCCTTGAAAAATTGATTCACATACTCGACTGCATCGATATTGGCTCTTTTAGCAAGTTTGGCAAAGTCTAAGTGATCCATTCTACCTGCAAATAGTTGCCGATTTAGGGACCACTCCGCCAGGGAAATTTTGAATAATTCGTCAGCCGGTTGTTTTGCCATTACGAAATTTGGTAAGCCCAGACCAATGGCTGCTGCAGCCAGTCCGCTTGATTTTAAAAATTCTCTCCTGTTTTTCATGGTATTGCTGTTTGTTTGGTTCAAAAATTTAAGTAAAAGTCAATATCTGCATGCTCTCATCTCCATTCTCTAGTTTCGGTTGTCTGTTATCAGTTGTCGGTCTTCTGTTTCCCGTCTTTCGTCTCTTTTTCTCAAATCTCCCAACCGGAGCGGTAATCCCTGGTGAGGAATGCATTGGCTTTTTCGTCATTGGTAATTTTAAGAGCCGCTTCATCGAAATTGATTTTTGACTTGGCTCGTAGGGCAACCGCACCTAGATTGATTGTGTCGGTGATGGTTTGCGCTCGGATAAAACTTCCCGGAGTTTGCTTTCCTTCTAGGATTGCATCTACCCAACTTGAAGTATTCCGTTCCACTTCTCTGGAATTGATTCGCTCAGAATCTCGTCCGGCCATCATCGTACCTTCCGGTAAAAGAACTGGATTTTCTCCTCGGAATCCACCCAATATTTTTCCTTTGGTACCAACGATCATTAATCCTTCATCCGGCGTGTCTTTTCCGTCCCGTTCCAATTCCTCCGGAGCAAAAGGCTTCATCCCACCATCATACCAGAATAGGTCAAAGGCCGGAAGGGTAGCCTGCGCTGGGAAGTTCCATTTGATGGTGCAACTTGCCGGGAATGCCACAGTATTGTCCACCCATTGATAGACTTGGTTGACTTCCTCCCGGGTGGTCGTGCCAAAAGCTTTTGCGGCTAGTGGAGATTTATTGATGCCTAAAGTTTCGAAAAGTGGGAAAAGACTATAATGTCCCATATCTGCCACCGAACCGCCACCGAAATCATACCAGCCACGGAACACATTGTGGGTATAATTCTTATGATAGGGCATTTCGGGAATTGGGCCGAGCCAAAGATCCCAATTGAATCCCTCGGGAATTGGCATTGCCGGAGAAGGTCTTTTGGTCCATTGTTGCCAAACAGGTCGATAAGACCAGTTGTGAATTTCTTTTAATTCTCCGATTAAGCCTGCATCCATCCAAGCCTTGATCTGCCTGTATTCCGGTCTGTCAGACCAGGCTAAAAGATGAGTGATTGCGCCAGAGCTTTTAGCTTTTTCGATTACTTTTCTCCCTTCGAGCAGTCGATTGGAGATTGGCTTATGCGTGACCACATGGATGCCTTTGTTCATTGCTGCGATAGCAATCGAAGCATGGGTATGATCTGGAGTCATGATTTTGACCGCATCGATTCCATTTTCTTTTGCAAAAAATTCCCGAAAGTCTTCGTAGCTCGCACATCCCTTATACTTTCCGGAAGGTTTATTTTTAGCATAGTATTTCTCCACATATTCTTGTCCGATATCCCTTCCACCTGGAATACCCGGTTTGCCTTCCCACCAAGTATCGTCTCCTAAGATCTTTCGGATATTATCCCGAATTCCATTTGGAGACCAATCAAAATAGTCAGTAGAGTATTTGTTGGAATCGCATACTGCCACTACACGTACTTTTGGGTTCTGTAACAATTCACCCATTTCCCGAAGACCCTGAGTGCCGCAGCCGATATTGGCAACGGTGATTTGATCCGAAGGTGGGATTTTACCTAAACCTGCGATTACATTGGATGGAACTATGGTAAAAGATGCAGCAAAGGCAGCTGCGGAAGCCATAAATTCTCTTCTATTTATTGGATCAAAAGTAGACATCTTGTTATTTTGGGAATAATCACTATAATTTACTATCCAAAGACTTGAAAGCCAAATAAATCAACTGAGATTATCCATTTGATCGCAAGTATATTTTTAGCTTCACAGAAAATTCTCAATGGAATACTTCCCATTTTTAAATTTCAAAAAGTGGCTGACTTAAAAAATTATTTGAATTAAGTGCTTGTTGGAGGTTAATGAAATGAGATTTAGAATTCGCTATAATTCAAAGTTTTGTGCTGGAAATAGGGTAAAAGATGCTAAATTATTTGCTTTGAAAATCCGATACCATGAACCCAAGCCTGATTAAAATTTCCTTTTTCATCCTTTTGGTAAGCTTTGCTTGCAAAATACCTCAAAAGGATGCAAATGCTACACTCACCTATCCAGAACGACCCAATATCGTTTGGATCGTAGCCGAAGATCTTTCTCCTCAGCATTTGGGTGCCTATGGGGGCACCGGAGGAAAAACTTCCTTCCTAGATTCCTTGGCAGCTGAGGGGGTTCACTATTCTCATGCTTATTCCACTGCAGGAGTTTGTGCACCTAGTCGGGCTGCATTGATTACAGGAGCTTATCAGACAGCGGTTGGCGGCCATAATATGCGTACGCTGGGCATGTCAAAGAATGCGCTCGACGCATACCCTCCAGGTCATCAGTCCTATTCTGCAGTGATCCCAGCCGATATGAAAACTTACCCCGAACTGCTTCGAATGGCCGGTTACTATACCAGTAATAATTCCAAGGAAGATTATCAGTTCCGAGGTCCGGTGACGATGTGGGATGAGAGCAGCAATAAGGCCCATTGGCGAAATCGGAAAGATTCAAACCAGCCCTTTTTCTCGATTTTCAATTTAAATATTTCTCACGAATCCCAGGTTTGGGCACGTGCAGATGAACCTTTATTAGTGGATCCGGCAGATGTTTTTATTCCCCCGTATTATCCGGATGATTCGATCAGCCGGGCGGTGATGGCGAGATTTATCACCAATGCTATGCGTATGGATATGCAGGCAGGAGAGATTATCAAGCAGCTGAAAGATGATGGGCTCTATGACAATACGATCATCTTTTTCTATGGAGATCATGGGGATGGGATGCCTTATGCAAAGCGCGAACTTTATGACCGGGGCCTGAAAGTTCCATTGATCATCAAAGCACCGTTTTTGGAAAAGGGTGGGCAGCTAGATGAATTGGTCAGCTTTGTGGATTTTGCACCGACAGTTCTTTCGCTGGCGGGAGTGGAGGTACCTAAGAGTATGCAGGGCCAAGCCTTTTTAGGATCACAAAAAGCTGAGACAAGGAAATACATCTATGCTGCTCGGGATCGAATGGATTCGGAATACGATCGGGTTCGGGCCGTTTCAGATGGCAGATTTAAATACATCCGAAACTACATGCCTGAGAAACCCAACTATCAGAATATCCAGTATCGTCTCAACAATCCTTTGATGATCCATCTTCTGGAGTTGAAAGAAGCTGGTAAACTGGATACGAATCAGGCAAGATGGTTTGCGAAATCTAAGCCAGTCGAGGAGCTTTATGATACGGATGTAGATCCTTACGAATTTAATAGCCTGGTCGAAGATCCAGAATATGCTGAAAAACTCACCGAACTTCGAGCTGCCCATGAACAGTGGCTTTTGGATTATCCGGATCTGGGTGCCATGAATGAGCAGGAAATGGTTAAAAACTGGTGGGGAGGAAAAGATACGCCGCCAGTCACCGAAGCTACGCAAATCTCTTTTTCCGAAGGAAAAGTTAGCATCAGTTCGGCTACCAAAGGCGCTTCCATCGGCTATAGGAAATCCACTTCGGATACATGGTCAGTTTACCAAAAACCATTTGATTGGATCGCTGGAGATTCCTTGTATGTGAATGCACATCGAATAGGCTATGAGCCGAGTGAAAAGGTGATGGTGGTGAATTAGAGCTAAAAGAAAATAGTGCTCCCAGCGGCATGGCGGCGAATCAAATTTGTTCAGGTTTAAAATTGCTCAAACTTTGATTTCAACAACTTAAACTTAAACAGAAGGCTAGTTAATCAAACCTTAAATTATTCTTTTGATAGTTGAGGAACTTTTGAGACCTTCTAGCGTCGACTTTGCGTCGTTGCGAGAATATAAAAAAATCTGCCTCTTTTAAATCAATTGCACGGAATCCCCTCCTTCGCATATTTGCCAAAAGGAGGCATGATTCGGTATTCCTCGATTCGTTTTAGGACATCGGTATCTTCCATTTGGTAATTTGGCGTATAGCGAACTTCATCCCAATAGGTAGATCTTGGGTCGCTTGCTCTAAGATCTCCGGTATCAGTCATCCATTGAATCAACTTGGATTTCATCTTTGATTTGACATCGGATAATGCTGGCTCGGCGGCCAGATTCCTCAGTTGATACGGGTCGTTTTTCACATCATAGAGTTCTTCTTCTGGCCGTTGGCCAAAGCTGAGTTGGAATAAATCAGGTTGTCCGGGTTTTGCTTTCCCCTCCATTTCTATAATTAGAAACTTGGTGATTGAATGATCTACATCTCCAAATTGTCCCACGGATTGGTGAACTGTAGGATTTCCAGCTGGATTTCGCTCAGGCATTGGGTTCCAGATGTAGAGATAGTCTTGATTTCGGATCGCTCGCATTGGATAGCTGAGATCACCTTTCCGCACGTTGGCATGGCGCTCTCGCTCCAGATAAACCTGCGCTCGGTCTTGTTTTTCCCCAGCCAAAAGTGCCCAGAGGGATTGTCCTGACATGGAAGTTTGATTAAGTCCTGCTGCTTCCACGAAGCTTGGCGCAAAGTCTACAAAATTGACAAAATCATGGATGACCGTTCCAGCTTTCACTTTTTCGTTCCAGCGTATCGCAAGCGGCATTCGAGTACCGTAGTCATAGAGATTTGCTTTTGCCCTTGGGAAAGGCATCCCATTGTCACTCGTCATGACGATGATGGTATTATCCAATTCGCCCATCTCCTCCAGCATAGCGATCAGTTGACCAGACTCCCGATCAAAGCGCTCGATCTCGAAATAGTAATCTAGGATGTCATTCCGGACGCAATCATTATACGGAAAAAACCCGGGTACCCTGACATCCTGTAGCTTCATTCCTGACTGGATCCCGGTATTTGGAACATATTCACGATGTGGATCCGTACTCCCAAACCAAAATGTGAAAGGTTGATCTTTAGGTCTCTCAGTCAAAAAAGATTCAAAATCTTCAAACGACTTACCGGCAGGATTATGAGAAAAGCCAGTGACCTGATACTCCCCCGGTCCCCAGCCTTTGCGAGTGGAACCAGCAAAATAGCCATCGGCTTCCAGAATCTGAACATAAGTTGGATTGGCATTTGGGAATTCTGACCACAGATTCCCTCCATCCCCATTTTGATGTGGGTATCGGCCAGTCAAGACGCTGGCTCTGGAAGGTGAGCAAGAAGGTGAGGCTGTGTAGGCATTGGTGAAAAGGGCTCCCTCGGCTGCCAATCGGTCAAAAGTCGGAGTTCGAACCACTTGATCTCCATACACTCCAGCATGAGGAAACGACCAGTCATCAGCGATAAGGAAGAGGATATTGGGTTGCTTGGTTTGGGAAATCCCCGAGAAAGAAGCAAAAAATAGAAAGGCAAAGAGAAGAAATGTATTTTTCATTATGCGCGGGTCGAATTGGAATTTAATGGCTTTGGATGGGGAATCCTATTTCAAAAATATACTGCACGTATAATCTATTTCTAAATTTCTCAGCGATGCGGCGGCGCAGCAAGAAATAAGAAGTTCTTTACGCTTCTGAGGGAAATCTTTCTCAGATAAAATGACTATCTCCCGCTAAGGAGCAAAGGCGCAGTTTTTTTTATTTTGAAGGCTTTGCTTTTTGGTTAAAGCTTTAGATTGTGCCTCCGCATACTTTGGGATAGAAAATCCATTTGCACCTCTGCGCCCTTGCGGGAGAATAGTAGTTCTCAATTCAGGACAAGTCACACCGCTTCAAACCCCCTGCGCCACCGCGTCGCCGCGAGACCTTAAAAAGCCTTGGCGAATCTTCGCGTGCTTTGCGGTTAGAAAAAAACTTTTGCGTCTTTGCGGTAGCAAAGAACCTCAACGTCCTATCTCATCTATAAATCAAATCCTCTGAGAGCCAAACCCGCCACTTCAAATTCGCTGCGACTCCGCGTCGCCGCGAGACAATAGAAATCCTTTGCGCCTTTGCGGGAGCAAAAAACCAACGTCCTACTCCCCAATCAACAAGCTCTTCAGCACTCGTTCACCACCTCTCATCAGATTCAAATCCACATTTTCACCGATTCCTTTTACTTTTCCTTTTTCAGAAAACTGCCAAATGACCCAGTAATCACTTTTCGGTTCCATGATAGGATTGTAATTGGCTACCCAAAGCGGGTAGTCCTCAAATCCCTGACCTTCTAATACATGCTCAAAAAATGCATCGCCGGTATAGATGATAGGTTTCACACCGTAGTGATTTTCCACGATAGTTAGCCAATTTCGGATTCCCTCCCGAAGCCTTTCGCTTGACTGAATGGTAGATTGCTTCTCAATATCCAGAATCGGACGAAAATTCCCTTTTTTGAGTTTGACTTGCTTAATGAAATTCTCCGCTTGCTCAGTGCTACTCTGATTCGGGCGGTAATAATGGTAAGCACCCCTTGCAATGTTCATCGTATCCAATGCTTCCCAGTTTGAAGCGAATAGCTTATCCTGATCATCGCCCATCGTGGCTCGGATGATGAAAAATTCGATCTTCCGATCCTTGAGCGTTCGTTCAAACTGTTTCCAGTTTACCTTGCCTTGATAGTGCGAAATATCGATTCCCAAAATTCCGGTAATATTGGATCGGAAGACATGCTCAAACTTCAAATCTTCAAACTCAGAAAGTGGTTGATTGGCGTAGTAGGGAAGTTTATGGAGCTTGTTCCAAGTGGAATACACCAAGTAACTTGTCCCTCCGATTAAAAGGATGAATAGCAAACTAATTCCTAACCAAAGTGAGGGTTTCTTTTTCTTTCGGGGCATTGGCGGGATTTGATTCGCAAAAATGAGAAAAAATGCCTTATCCTTTCAGTTTGGCACTCCTTTGAATTTCGAAATAGTGAGTTTATGGTGATCATTCAGCTGAATCATAGCTATGAGATATTATCACTCGCATTAAAATATCTAAAATTTAAGGTCAGTGGCTGTTTTTGACCTTAATGCTGAGGTCTATCTGATACATAGACATTAAAAATTCAAAAATTTAAGGTTAGATGAGGTTTGTGACCTTGATTTTAATGTGAGATTAGCTACCTTACATTAAAATATTGATATTTTAATGTCAGTAAAACACTACCGAATCAATCCCGACCGCACGCTGCCATGGAATGAACTTCCACGCCTGCCCATAGATCTTGTGATTATTCGTGATTTGGATATTTACGAAATGCTCGGAAAGGCCAAAGCTGCAATCGGAAAGCTTCAGGGAAGAAGCATTGCCATTCCGAATCAGGGGATTTTTGTAAACACGATCAGTCTTCAAGAGGCGAAGGCTTCGAGTGAGATCGAGCATATTTTCACGACAGATGATGAACTCTACAAAGCTTTTAGCGATGATAGCCTTCCGATTTTGGGGCCAGCAAAAGAGGTTTTGCGCTATCGGGAATCCATCTGGGCAGGTTACCAGTATTTGAAAGAGCGGGGAAAATTTGACATGGGGTATTTCGAGCTGGTCTATCAGATGACCACAGAAATGACCGATGGAATACGAAAACCATTCTCCCAAACATACATCAAGCAGGGTGGTTCTGGACCAAATGCAGGTCAAGTAATTTACACACCACCAAGAGATGAGAAGGTTCTGAAGGACTTGATGATTAACTTAATCGATTATCTCAATGAAGATAGTCCTACGATTGACCCATTGCTGAAAATGGCGATTGCTCATTTTCAGTTTGAAGCGATACACCCCTTTCGAGATGGAAATGGGAGAACTGGCAGAATTTTAAACATTCATTTTTTGACAATGCAGGGACTTTTGGACTTGCCAATTCTATTTCTAAGCAAGTACATTTTAGATCAAAAAGAGAATTACTACAGTTTTTTGGCTGGAGTCACTCAGCGAGCTGCCTGGAAGGAATGGATACTTTTTGTACTTCGAGGGATCGAGCAGACCTCATTGGATACATTTCATAAGATCAATGATATTCTGGCTGCGAAGGAAGCAATTTTGGAGCTATTGAAAAGTCAAACGTCCATTTCCCGACCTGATTCCTTGGTGGAGGCTATTTTCACCCAACCTTTTAGCAAAGTCAAACATCTTGTTGAAAAGAAGCTTTATGCAGAAAATACTGCTCGAAACTACCTCAACCAACTTGTCGAACTCGGTATCTGCGAAAAGCGGAGAATCAGTGGAGGAGACTATTACCTCAATCTAGAATTATATCGAATTTTGGGGAGCTAATCGAGGCTTATTTTGTTTATTCTAATCCAATCTCCAAATACCAGACTCCAGCTTCCCTAATTGAAAATTAAAATAGCCATAGCCATCTTTTACTTCGAGGCTGCCATGGGCTTCTCCCAATTGATCGGTGACTTCATAGCTACCATCTGCTAAACCCCATTCGCTGGTAAGCTCTTTGGATAAATTCAAGCCTCCAAGCAGCGGGTTTTGCCAATCAAAGTTTGTAGCGATGATCAGCTTTTCATTTTCTGACCAGCGAGCGAATGCATAAGCTTTTCCTCCCAATCGCTGAGGACCGTTATCAGGATGATAAAGCTGCTGATACTTGCCCATCAAGGCATCGCTATTGAGAGTGAAGTTCAATAATTTCACGTAAGCTGCTCGGAGATTTTTCTCAGTATCATAGAGTTGGCCACCGTCAAACTTACCTTCATTCATCCAGCGCTGATGAGCAGGTACTCCGATGTAGTCGAAAATGGATGTTCGAGAAGGATCGCCAAATCCGGCTTTTTCCGCCGCATCTTCCCCAACTTCCTGTCCGGAATAAATCATCGTAGGAGAGGTGGAAATTGTAGCAGAAACTACCATGGCGGGCATAGCTTTCCAAGGATCATTGGCAAACTCTGGACTGGCAATTCGTTGCTCATCGTGATTTTCCATGAAATGTAACATGTGATGCTCAATATCTGCCAAGCCATCTTGAATCGTGGCAATATGCCAAGTCGTACCCCGATCTTGAATTACATTTCGGAGCGTATCGTACAGCTCCACTTTGTCATAGAGGTAATCCATTTTTCCCTTTCGGATGTAATCTCTGTAAAGACTTGGGTTATACACCTCAGCTAAAAGGAAAGCATCCGGATTGGTATTTTTGATATGCGAGTTTAGATAAGACCAAAATTCCACCGGAACCATCTCCGCCATATCAAACCGGAAACCATCTACCCCTTTGTCAAGCCAAAACTGTGTGATGTCTCTGAATTTAATCCAGCTATCCGGCACGTCTTTTCCCTGCCAAAATTCATAATCAGCATCCCAATCGAGCGAATCTGCTCCTCTTGGCAAATCTGGAAAATCGGTGCTGCCATCGGGTTTGATTCCATAATTTACTTTCACGGTCTCATACCAATCGTAAAAATGCGGCTGGGCTTTTCGGGATCCATTTCCAGTCCATTTGGCAGGCACTTCTTCAAATTTCCCATTGGAAAGTGGGTGCGGCTCGCCTCCTAAAGGTTGATAGTTATTTAGTGGCTCGGGTACCTGAAAGGATTCCCTCGGGATGTAATAAAAGTTATTATCCCTTGCATATTCTACAGCGGTGTCATCATTTGCTCCGAAATCTGTAACTCCTGCAGGATTATTTTTCCCCTCATAGCGGCGCGCAATATGATTAGGGACAATGTCAATAATCACCTTCATCTCGTGGGCATGTGTTCGGGCGATTAAAGCCTCAAATTCCTCCATTCGTTTCGAAGGATCTACTGCCAAATCCGGGTTTACCTGATAATAATCCTTGACCGCATAGGGCGAACCAGCTCTTCCTTTGACTACATCCGGATCATCATCGGAAACTCCAATCGATGAATAATCACCGATTAGCGCATGATGCGGCACTCCGGTATACCAGATGTGTGATACTCCTAGCTTTTTGATTTCTTCCAATGCCAAATCAGTGAAGTCATTGAATTTTCCCGTTCCGTTTTCTTCACTAGTTCCCCAAGGTTTATTGGTAGTATTGGTATTACCAAAAAGGCGTGGGAATACCTGGTAAATGACGATTTTTTTTGGATTCATAGTTGAAGTCTCTTCAGGAAAAGGTTGTTGTCAAGCAAACCTACTAGCGACTAGGGCTGATACAATAAGCAGGTTCTTTCTCATAATAGGCTATCGAGTCAATCTATAAATCAACAGAGTGCTTCGCTTAATTAAGTTTGGATATTCGTTCAACTTGATAGTTTCCCCAGGAGCATGAGCTCCAGAACCTGAAGCACCTAGTCCGTCAATTGCATCCAGGTAATCTGCTACATAAGAAACATCACCGGCCCCTCTACTTCCTGGGTCACCTGGCTTCACTTCTCCATAGCCCATATCGATACTCAGTTCGTTTAGGGTTTTAGCCAGTCTAAGATTCCCTTCTGTAGGTGGCATTGATGGGATTCCATCTTTAAAAATGATTTCTGCATCCGTTTGATTGAGATTCCGATCTACGATTTCCTGCATTTTTGCACGAGCTTTTTCTTTTTGGGCTTCACCCAAAAACCGTAAATCTCCGGTTACCAATGCCTCTCTTGCCACAATATTAGTTTTTCCAAGAGCTGCTCCTTTTCCGTTAATCTCATCATAGCTGATATCTGATCCACCGATGATTTGACCTGGATTGAAGGTTAAATATTGCTCTCCTGCAAGCTCTTCTTGGAATTCAGTTAAAATTCTGGCTGCTTCGTAGATTGCTCCATAGCCCACTGATTCTCTGAATACGCCGGAAGAATGGCTTTGCTTTCCAGAGGTTTTAAGTCTCCATCCACTGGATCCTCTTCGTGCTACCGTCACAGTGCTAAAGCCTTGTGCGGTTTCGTAAGCTAAAGCCAAGTCATGATTCT
>JBLGAM010000059.1:0-19116 GCA_047612305.1 Planctomycetota bacterium
TCAGCTTGTTTGATCTCGAGTTGAATCCCTTATCTGAATATATATTTGAATATGGTCCTGGATCGAAGTTGGGAAATTATTTTATAGCTTCTGATGCGTTTTATTTGAATAAACCCGAACAAAAGTCAGAGGATAAACACGAGTTTTATAAGATTGATTTGAGTCGATTTGCTGATTGATTTTTGAAATGTTGAAAACTTTAAAGGTTCTTGACTATCCTTTCAAATCGCTCCGCTGGAGCTCCTGATTCAATCGTAATTCTGTATTGCTACAATCAAATTGCACCTCTGGTGCTGATAGAAAAAGGGAAATGGTTAAGCCTCAGCGAGGCGCTTTTATTGTAGACCAAATTAATTCCAGTTCACAAAGAGCTTTAGCAAAGCGATTTGATCTGGGAAAAAGGCAAAAAAAAACAGCTGAATTGCTCCAGCCGTTCGTTCGACCTTTGAGGTTTTTCCAACCTCGAAGGTCTGATGTAAATAAAAACCTTCGAGGTCTTTAAGACCTCAAAGGTTAAGTCAGCATCGCACCATCCACTTGGAGCACCTGACCAGAGATGTAGCTGCTCATATCTGAACCCAAGAACACGCAAGCATTGGCTACCTCTTCTGGCTGTCCACCACGCTTCATCGGGATACCATCTCTCCAACCTTGAACTGTTTTTTCGTCAAGCACTGCAGTCATTTCGGTTTCAATAAAACCTGGAGCTACTGCATTGGATCGGATATTTCTAGAGCCTAGCTCCAAAGCCACTGACTTGGTAAAGCCGATAATTCCAGCCTTCGAAGCAGCGTAATTAGCCTGTCCGGCATTTCCTTTGATCCCGACTACAGAAGTGATATTGATGATGGATCCCGCTTTTGCTTTCATCATAGTTCTTGTAACAGCTTTCACTGTATTGAAGCAGGATTTCAAATTGATTCCGATCACTTCATCCCAAGCTTCCTCTGTCATTCGCATTAAGAGATTGTCACGAGTGATTCCAGCATTGTTGATCAAGATGTCCAGTGCACCAAAATCTGCCACAACAGCATGGACCAATTCATCAGCTGCTTTGAAGTCAGAAGCATCGGATCGATAGCCTTTTGCCTTAACTCCAAAAGCGGTTAACTCTGCTTCAAGAGCCTGACCTTTTTCTACACTTGATAAAAAAGTGAAGGCGACATTTGCGCCTTCTTGTGCATATCTGATGGCAATTGCCCGACCGATGCCCTTGGAAGCTCCGGTAATCAATGCTGTTTTTCCTGAAAGTAAGCCCATTAGTTTTTAATTTTTGATTGTCCAAAAATAGAAAAAAAGATAAAGTATCCGATTTTTAAACTCAGTGGGTATCGATTTTATACCTGATCGAGTCTGAATCAAAGGTGAAGAGTGAAATTGATAGAATTTAATTTCCTAGATGAAGCGATCGGTGAAATTCTATATTGATTAAACTTCAGAAAAAGTTTGGTAATAGTATTTAATGCCTTTTTCGGGTCAAACGCAGAATTTTTTTCTGAGTCCAAAAGGCCTATTTTTGCATAGTTTTAATCAGTTTTCAACAAAGTTTTTAAAATATGTCTTCGACAAAATATGATTTGATCGTGTTGGGCAGTGGTCCAGGTGGATATGTAGCCGCTATTCGTGCTTCGCAACTTGGTCTCAAAACAGCCATTATAGAAGCGGAAGAGTTGGGTGGTATTTGCCTGAACTGGGGTTGTATCCCGACCAAAGCACTTTTAAAAAGTGCACAGGTTTTTGAATACATCCAACACGCAGCGGATTATGGAATCACTGTCAAAGAGGCAAATGCTGACTTTGAAGGAATGATTAAAAGAAGCAGAGGAGTTGCTGACGGCATGAGCAAAGGCGTAACTTTTTTGATGAAAAAAAATAAAATCGATGTGATTGCAGGTTGGGGTAAAATACAAGCTGGTAAGAAAATCGAGGTTGCTGATAAGGATGGAAAAAAGACAGTCTATGCTGCTGAAAATATCATCATCGCTACCGGAGCTCGTGCTCGGCAATTGCCTTCGATGAAAATTGATGATAAAAAAATCATTGGATATCGTAAGGCTATGACTTTGGAAAAGCAACCAAAGAAAATGGTGGTGGTAGGTTCTGGAGCGATCGGAGTAGAATTTGCCTATTTCTATAATTCCATAGGTACAGAGGTAACCATTGTAGAATTCCTAGATAGAATCGTGCCTGTAGAAGATGTGGAGGTTTCCAAAGCATTGGAAAAAATCTACAAGAAATCAGGAATTAAGATTATGACCTCATCAGAGGTTACAGCAGTAGATACGAAAGGTGCGGGTTGTAAAGTGACCGTAAAAACTGCCAAAGGTGAAGAGACTTTGGAGTGTGACATCGTACTGTCAGCAGCAGGTGTAGTTTCTAATCTTGAAGGTTGTGGATTGGAGGACGTAGGAATCCTAATTGATAAAGGTAAAATCAAGGTAGACGAGTTCTACAAAACCAATATGCCGGGCCATTATGCGATCGGTGATGTGGTTTCAGGACCGGCTTTAGCTCACGTTGCTTCAGCTGAGGGGATTATTTGTGTGGAGAAGATAGCAGGACATCATCCAGAGCCATTAAACTACGGGAATATACCAGGATGTACGTATTGTTCGCCTGAGATCGCCTCTGTAGGTATGACTGAAGCGAAAGCTAAAGAAGCAGGCTATGAAGTGAGGATTGGTAAATTTCCATTCTCAGCTTCTGGAAAAGCTTCAGCAGCCGGAGCTAAAGATGGATTTGTGAAATTAGTATTCGATAAGAAATATGGTGAGCTTCTTGGAGCACACATGATCGGAGCAAACGTAACGGAGATGATCGCTGAGATTGTGGCAGTTCGAAAGTTGGAAACTACGGGTCATGAATTGATTAAAACGGTACATCCGCACCCAACCATGTCGGAAGCTATCATGGAAGCTGCAGCAGCAGCTTATGATGAAGTGATACACTTGTAAGAAATTCAAAATCTTTCGAAAGCCTGCCTGGTAACATGCAGGCTTTTTTGTGATTTTCTAAAAATGAGCCATCTTTAAAAACAACTAATTTTGAATGGAACTCCAACTCTCTACTCCAGCCCTTCTTTTTTCAGCGATTACGCTTTTGATGCTCGCTTTTACCAATCGATTTTTGGCGATCGCCAGTCTGATCCGTGGGCTTCATAAAAACTATATGAAGGGACCAGACCAAGAAATCATTGTAGAACAAATTCATAACCTTCGTCAGCGTCTGACACTGATCAAAAACATGCAGCTCTTCGGAGTATTTAGCTTTTTATTGTGCATCATTTGTATGTATTTGCTCTTCCGAGGCTACACGATTGCTGCTAATTGGGTGTTTGTGGGAAGTATGGGTTCGCTTTTGGTTTCCCTTTTGATTTCTTTGGTTGAGATTCAGATTTCTACCAAAGCATTGAATCTGGAGCTGAGGGATATGGAGGAGATCTTTCAAAAACGGAGTAGCGGATTAGATTTTATTTTCAGAAAGGAAGTAAAGAAAAATGAGGATTAAACGGAATTGGATTCTTTTTCTCGCACTGGTTTTTTCAAGTTGTGGGCAAAATTCCAATACTGATGAACTAGCTGTAGCCGAAGAAATTTCCACTGTTGAGACTGGAGATTTTCTGATTCAAGTAGATGACTTGGAGCAAGCTCGAGATTTTTATTCTTGGACATCGGATCGGATTCCATTAGTCTCTACACACCGTGGAGGACCTTATCCTAGATTTCCGGAGAATGCGATTGAGACTTTTGCCAATGTCATCCAATACACTCCGCCTATTATTGAGCTCGATTTGGCCATGACTAAAGATGGCGTGCTAGTACTGATGCACGACGATAATTTGGAGCGAACTACCACCGGAAAAGGTAAAGTTCGGGAAGTGACTTATGAGTACATTCAGGGCTTATTTCTTGAGGATGAAACAGGGACTCAAACTACTTACAGGGCGCCCACTTTCAAGGAAGCATTGATTTGGTCAAAAGGAAAAGTATTGCTGACGGTAGATGTGAAGCAGTCTGTGCCTTGTGAAAAGTTAATTGCTGAGATCCGGGAGATTGACTCAGAGGCACATGCTGCAGTCATTACCTACAGCTTTGCAGCAGCAAAAAAGACGCATTATTTGACACCAGAGTTGATGCTTTCCATCACGATCAGAAATGAAAAGGAGATTCTACGATTTGAGGAAACCGAGATTCCTTGGACTCGGGTGATTGCTTTTACCGGAGTGGCTGAGCGACCACAGGAATTCAACAAAGCCTTACATGAAAAAGGGGCCTAAACCATTCTTGGTGTTTTGGGCAACTTAGACCGGAGTGCTATTTCCAGAGGCGATGAAATTTATGTAGGTTTTGTGCAAAAAGGAGCTGATATTTTGGCAATTGACCGGCCTATCGAAGCTGCTGCAGCGATCAAAACCCTGGGCCCGTCAACCAGTTCTAAAAACGACTATTTTACTAGAAAATGATTATTGATTTAAGAAGTGATACGCTGACTAGGCCAACTGCAGGAATACGCGAGGCGATGTTTTCCGCTCCAGTTGGCGACGATGTATTCGGAGAGGATCCGACAATCAATGCCCTTGAGGAAAAAGCATCCAAATTATTTGGAATGGAAGCAGCGATCTTCTGCCCCTCCGGTACCATGACCAATCAGATTGCGATTCGGCTACATACGCGAATTCAAACTGAGGTAATCTGCCATAAATATTCTCATATCTACCTCTACGAAGGTGGAGGGATTATGGCCAATTCTTTGGCTTCGGTGAAATTGCTAGATGGAGATTTGGGGAAAATTACCGCTGCTCAAATCGCAGCATCAATCAATCCGGATGATATTCACGCGCCAGAGACGACCTTGGTTTCTCTGGAAAACACCATGAATAAAGGCGGAGGAAGTATTTATACCTTGGATGAAATCAAACCTATTCAGGCACTTTGTCAGGAGAAAGGATTGAAACTTCATTTGGACGGGGCACGATTATTCAATGCCTTGGTGGAAACGGGGGAGAGTCCAGCGGATTGGGGAGCGCATTTTGATACGATCTCCATTTGTCTAAGTAAAGGACTTGGATGTCCTGTTGGATCTCTTTTGCTTGGTTCTAAAAGTGACATCAAACGAGCTCGGAAAGTCCGGAAAGTCTTTGGTGGAGGAATGCGCCAAGCGGGTTTCTTAGCCGCTGCTGGAATCTATGCGCTGGATCACCAGGTTAGTCGCTTGAAAGAAGATCATGCTAGAGCAAGAAAGCTAGGCGAAATGCTTCAAGGATTATCCATTGTTTCTGAAGTGCTACCGGTAGCTACCAATATCGTAATCGCTAGATTGGATGGGATTTCTCCAGAAGATTTCATGTCAAAGCTTGTTGCCAAAGACATTAAATCCGTCAAGTTTGGTCCAGACTTAGTTCGCTTTGTGACCCACCATGACTTTGGAGATGATCAATTGGAGGAGTTTGGAAGGAGGATTTCAAATCTTTAAACTTCAGACAATCTTTGTCAATAAAGAAAGACCCTAATAGGCCTTTTTTCTTTTCTCTGTATCTTGGCTTTTGAATCCAGATTCTAAAGAATGAACAATACCCCATTGGCAGAAAGAATGCGTCCGAATAGGCTAGAAGATCTGATTGGGCAGGCACATTTATCCTCACCAACTTCCTTTCTTCATAAAGCAATCAAGTCGGGAAATATGCCTTCTTTGATCCTTTGGGGGCCTCCTGGCGTGGGTAAGACTACCATTGCTAACATTATTGCCAACGAGATTAAGGCGCCGTTCTATACGCTTTCGGCTATTAGTTCCGGAGTAAAAGATATTCGGGAAGTAATTGAAAAAGCTAAGTTTCAGATGGGAGTGGTTCTCTTTATTGATGAAATTCATCGCTTCAATAAATCCCAGCAGGATGCGCTTTTGGGGGCCGTGGAAAAAGGGGTGATCCGATTGATCGGCGCCACTACGGAAAATCCTTCTTTCGAGGTTAATGGTGCTTTGCTTTCCCGATGTCAGGTTTTTACACTGAATCCACTAGGGAAATCAGATTTAGAAGCAATGGTTCATAAAGCTTTGGAGAAGGATGTGGATTTGAAAAAAATCAAAGTCGAGTTAAAAGAAACAGATGCTTTATTACGGATTTCTGGTGGTGATGGGAGAAAGTTGCTGAACTTACTGGAAATCGTTATTGATGGAATCAATGAAAATCCCTGCGTAATTACAGATGAAATAGTGATGCAGATTGCGCAGCAGAAAGTGGCGCTTTACGATAAATCTGGGGAGCAGCATTACGATATTATTTCGGCTTTTATCAAATCGATTAGGGGTTCAGATCCCAATGCAGCGGTATATTGGCTTGCCAGAATGATAGAAGGGGGAGAGGATGTGAAGTTTATCGCACGACGTTTGGTTATCCTGGCCTCTGAGGATATTGGCAATGCCAACCCGAATGCATTGTTGCTAGCTACTAATTGTTTCGAAGCGGTGAAAATCATCGGCTACCCAGAATCCAGAATTATCCTTTCTCAGTGCGTGACCTATTTGGCAAGTAGTGCGAAAAGCAATGCGGCCTATTTGGCCATTAACCAAGCTCAGGCTTTGGTCAAAGAAAAAGGAGATTTATCAGTCCCTTTAGCTTTACGAAACGCACCAACCAAACTGATGAAAGACTTGAACTATGGCAAAGCTTATAAATACTCCCATGATTTTCCTGGGAATTTCGTGGCACAGGAATTTATGCCTGAAGAAATCAAAGGCTTGAAGCTTTACGACCCCGGTGATAATGCTCGGGAAAATGAATTGAGAAGGTATTTGAGTGGAAAGTGGAAAGGGAAATATGGATATTGAAGTCAGAAGTTTGAAATGAGAAGCCTGAAAGGCTAGCCGGAATTATTTTTAGAAGTGATAAGCATTGTGGTGAAAATCGCTCTCAATTCATTTGCCTCTTTTAAAATTGGTTTAATTCTATCCTCCAAAAGTAAATGGGATTCGGTAATCAATTCTAACCAAAAAATAGTTTCATCGGCCTCCTCCTGAACAACCGATAACTTAGAGATGAATTCAGCTCTACCTTCCTCGTTGTGAAGCTCGATAATTTGCTACTATTGAAGTTCCAGACCTGATAAGCTGTTTTCCTAATTCACATCCAACAACATTTTTGGTAACTCTGAAACAAGCTTTATGATTTCAAGTGCAAATTTTTTGGTTCTGCCTTTTAGGTCCCTATTCATACTTGAGAGTTAAAAAACTAAAATTGATTTAATTCATTGAGGAAAATAATTTTTTTTAGTTAAATCTTCCTTTAGGAAGTTTTCAGACGTCTCACTTTAGCTCTCTGATTTTCAAACTTCCTGAATTAAATTACTAGAATCAATCCGAAACCGTTTCCCATACACTCCTCCGGGAAGCCCGGGACCGCAGCCTATAATCATGCAGATTTCTGAGCCGGAACTGAGATTTAAGAGTTTATGGACACGCTTGGAATCATATCCTTCCATCGGACAGGTATCGTAGCCCACTGCTTTCATCCCGAGCATAAAAGTCATTGAGGCTAACGCGGCCGATTTATGAACTGAGATCCGAACTTCTGTCTCTCCAACTTCACGGACCATCGGTCTTTTCAACCCCATAAAAAATGCAATTACCTTCTTGATCAAAGTCCAACCTGGAAATTTGGAGTAAAGCTTTGGTATCAGATTACCATAATAACTTAATGCTTGCTTTTTCTTTTTTTCTGGTTGGTTTTGCGTGGCAGATTTAATGTACTCGTAATTTGCATTAGCTCTGGATTTCCACAAGTCCCTTCGAGTCACTACTATGATCAATTCTCTTGCCGTAGTTGCCGCTTTTTGACGCATGCAAAGTTCGGCCAACTTATCTTTAAGGGTTGAGGTTTCTGGAACTCGAATAAATTGATAGAGTTGGAGATTGCTGCTGTTAGGAGAAAGAATCGCTGCTTCCAAGCATTTTCTCACTAAATCGTGATCGAAAGCAACTTCCTGATCAAATAACCTGACCGATCGACGTTCTTCCACTGTCTTGAAAAATCCTAATTCTTGTATCACTTCCATTATTAATCCTTTTTTTCTGCTTGCTTTTCGAAATTTTTGCAAGTTTAGTTATAATTTGGTGCAAAGTTATAAAGAATATTCAACTGGCATTTCTATGATTTTTGAATTAATCAGATTACAGTTTCTAAAAAGTTTCAGATCCACAGCATTTGCCAAAAGTGTAATGGCGAATATTTTTCTTGGGTTCCTGATCTTGCTCCTTTTAGGTTATGTTTTCGGAGCAGGTATCTTTTTGCCTCGGATTATTGGCACTTTAGCAGAAGGCCAAGATCCAATAGTGGTATTGAATAGCTATTTGATTTTCTTCTTTCTTGGGGAATTCATGTATCGGTATTTTCTCCAGACGCTCCCAGTTATCGAGCTAGAAAGTTTACTCCATTTGCCGATTGGGAAAGGGAGAATCATCTCCATGCTGTTGATCCGATCCTTTATTTCAGCCTTATCGGTAATTGCAATTCTCCTATTTCTGCCCTCTGCATTTCAAATCATTGCTCCTGAATATGGCACTAGTGGAGCTATTTTTTGGATCGGAAGCATCGTTTTGACTAGCTGGACTTTGCATTGGTTTATGCTTTGGTTCAAGCAGCGATTCGAGGATGGCTTGATTGGGATTATTGTCGTGTTTGCTATTTTGGCTTTGGGAGCCGGTTCGAGTTACATGGGTTGGTTTAACCTGGGAGAATTGACCAAGCCGATTTTTGATTTCGCCCTGACTAGTCCAATTCCAATGGCTATTTTGGCTGTTTTGATGATTAGAACATTCATTTTTTGTCGTAAATTTTATTTGGATAATGCCTATCTGGAGGATCTCGCAGCCGAAGATGAGATTCGTTTTGTTGGGCAGTCGATTGGTTTTTTCTCCCGATTTGGATTGGCAGGTGAGTTGGCTAATTTGGAGTGGAAGCTCATCATCCGTCATAAGAAAAGTAGGACTTACTTGATGCTTTCAGCCCTTTTCCTGCTTTATGGTTTGATTTTTTACACCAATCCTATGTATCAAAGTGAAGATGGAGGGATCTCTGCAATTTTTATTTTTGTAGGAGTTTTTATTACCGGAATATTTATGATCCAATATGGCCAGCAGTTTTTGAGTTGGAATTCAGGAAATTTTGACTTTTTCCTCAATCGAAAAGATGGCATAGAGGCGCTGGTGAAAGGGAAGTATTTACTCTTTATCAGTATTTCTGTCATCTGCTTTTTAGCCTCGATTCCTTATGTGTATTTCGGTTGGAATATCCTTTTAGTTCACATAGCCACATTTTTGTTTAATATAGGAATCCTGATCCATGTGATCATTTATCTAGCACTATGGAAGCCTAAACCAATGGACCTAAATAAAGGGGCAATGTTCAACTACGAAGGGGTGGGAGCAGCGCAGTTCTTGATTATTATCCCGTTGATGGCTGGGCCCTATTTGATCTATCTTCCTTTTTCGCTTCTTTTCAATGATTATGTAGGTTTGCTCGCTTTGGGAATTAGTGGAATCATTGGAATTTTTGCCTTCAAGCCTCTAAGTCAAATCAATATTAATCGAATTAACGCCAATCGTTACGAAATTTCATCTTCATTCCGTCAAGAATCATGATCCAAGTAAACCAGTTAAAAAAGCAGTACAAAGAGGCAGTAGTCCTAGACGTAGCTCAATTAGAAATTCCGAATTCTGAGTGTTTTGGATTAGTAGGAAACAATGGTGCTGGTAAAACTACCCTTTTTAGGATCATGCTCGATCTAGTTCGAGCTACATCGGGTACAGTGCTGATTGATGAGCAAGATGTAAGTAAAACCGAAACTTGGAAAGCGTCTACTGGAGCCTATCTGGATGAACATATGCTGTTGACTTACTTGACCCCAGATGAGTATTTTCAGACCCTTCGAAAAATCTATGGAATGTCTGAAGAAGATTTAGGCATTCACTTAGAAAAGTTTACAGAGTTGTTTAACGAAGAAATTATAGGCAAAAAGAAATACATCCGTGATCTCTCAAAAGGAAACCTAAAAAAAGTAGGAATTGCAGCAGCATTGATGGGCAAGCCCAATGTGGTATTTTTGGATGAACCTTTTGAAAATCTAGATCCAAGCTCTCAAATCAGATTAAAGAAATTAATTCTTCAGGAAAAAGAAAAAGCAAGCACCACATTTTTGATTTCCAGTCATGATTTGAATCACGTCACGGAGATTTGTGATCGGATTGTACTCTTGGAGAAAGGAAGGATCATTAATGACCTTCGTGACAAATCTGAAATGATGGCAGAGTTGGAGGCGTATTTCACAGCTTAGCTGTCTTTATCTGGGCTACCTAGTTTATACTGTATTGTAGAAAAGTTGAGAAAAATTCTAAAAGAGGTTTTTAAAGAACACCCTTGCTAAAAGAATAATATTTGACTGTTTAAAAAGAGATTTATCACTTCTATAAATCTCTTTTTGGTTAAAAACGACAGTAACTCGCTGATCTATCAATACAGCAGAATTTTTTCGCAAAAATTTCATCACCTTAAAAGGGGAAATACCCAATTTTGGAATTGAATGTCCTGTGATAGCGATTCCAATCTCTTCTTTATTGCTTATGACGGTGACCTGATGCGTATCTGAAGAAATCTCTAAATCTGCTGTGATATGAATGGATCGAGACATTAGTTTATTTCTCGCTTGTAGAAATTTTAAGCTTTCCACTGATTTTCCAAGTGGTAAAAGTAGTCGAATCTCCGACTTCCTTAGGAACGCCTATTGTGAAATCTTCAAAATCGTAGGAAATGATAGCCCCTTTTCCAGTTAGCTTTTCATAGAGGCCAATAGCTAAATCTGGCCAAGTTTGGATGCTTTCTTGTTCTTTTGTCATGTTAAATAATTGTTTGTTAAATACATAGGTTTAACTGATCTAGATAAGTATTGTTGTAAAGTATTTTTGAATTGAATATTATTTAATTAGTTATATAGTCCTTACAGTAGGAATAGTCCTAAATAGAAAAAGCCCTTCCAAAAATCGGAAGGGTTTTTCAAATTTATCTCCACTAGTACTGGGTGGAAATTATCAACCAATTAATAAACTTTTACCTTATTTCCATCCACCGCCAAGTGCTCTGTAAATAGTTACTTTAGCAATAAGCTGGTTCATTTTTGTGTCTATTAGATCAAACTTTGATTCCAATGCATCACGCTGAGTTAAGAGTACTTCCATGTAGTCTGCTCGGGTAGAATTAAACAATTCATTAGAAATACTGACAGATTCAGAGAGTGCCTCCACTTGTCTGGATTGCAAGCCATAGGTATTATTCAGATTGTCTATACTGGATAGCTGATTCATCACTTCCACATAAGCATTTATAATTGTCTGCTCGTACTTATAGATAGCTTGAATCTGTTTTGCATTGGATGATAAGTACCGGGCTTTGATTGCGTTTCGATTGATCAATGGAGCAGTTAAGTCGCCAGCAATGGAGTATAGAATCGATTCTGGCGTCGATATTAGATAGGCAGGATTGAAAGCATTAAATCCTAATCCCGCAGTAATCCGAAGCGAAGGGTAAAAATCAGCCTTTGCTACCTTAACGTCAATCTTTGCAGCTTCTAGCTCTAACTCGGCCTGTCTGATATCAGGTCGATTCTCTAATAATTGAGAAGGAATTCCACTTTTGATATCAGCAGGATTAAGCTCATTGAAAATCTCAGAATTCCTAGTTATAGGTTGGGGAAACCGGCCTGCAAGGTAGTTGAGTCTATTTTCGATTTCGAAGATCTGTTGACGAATCGGAAATTCTAAACTTTGGGTTTTGAGAACTTGAGCCTCAAATCTTCTGACGGCCAACTCAGTCACTCGTGCCGCATCTTTTTGATACCGTACGATTTCCAAGGCATTTTTCTGGATATCAATATTCTGTTTAAGAATAGTGAGTTGGTTGTCTAGTGCAAGGAGTTCGTAGTAGGAACTTGAGATTTCTGAAATCAAATTCGTGACCATGAAATTTTTTCCTTCGATAGTCCCCAAATAGCGCATCATTGCTGATTTTTTTGCGTTTCGGAGCTTTTTCCAAATATCAACTTCCCAAGTAGCAAAGGCCCCTAGGAGGTAATCTTGAAGCGGATCCGGAAATTCTATACCAGGTTTAATATCCGTATTTGCGTCGTTGGCCCCTTGACTCGTATATCGGCCGACTTTTTCTACACCAGGAGCTCCTGTGATCCCAACAGAAGGGAGGTATTCTCCCTTCCGAATCCGGATCTCATTTTTTGCAATTTCAATCTCTTGAAGTGTGATATTTAGCTCCTGATTATTTGCAAGGGCAGTCTCTATCAGATTTTTCAGATAAGGGTCTTCGAAATAATCTTTCCAAAGAAGTGATGCAGTTACGTCAGTGGTGTCTTTCGACTCCTTTAAATAGTTTTCAGGAGCAGCAGAATTCACGTTTTTTTGGATTAATTCCGGTGTTTTGCAACTTGTGGCAGCTAACAACAATCCTGCTGACAGCATGCTTATATATTTTATACTATTATGCATGATTATGGGTAAAGTCTTCTGTTAAAGGAACTTCGTCTTCGTTCTTGATAAGGTGACGGCCATCTGCCAAGGTTGCAAAAATGTAATACAAACCTGGGACGATGATTACCCCGAAAATTGTCCCGAATAGCATTCCGCCCAGTGCAGATGCCCCGATGGTCTGATTACCAATGGCACCAGCTCCTGAGGCAAGAATTAGCGGAATTAAACCTGCGATAAAGGCAAATGAGGTCATCAAAATTGGTCTGAATCTCACTCTTGCGCCTTCGATAGCAGCATCAAGAATCGAAAGACCTTCCTGTCTTTTTTGGACAGCAAACTCTACTATCAATACTGCGTTTTTGCCCAAAAGCCCTATGAGCATGATTAAACCAATTTGGGCGTAGATATCGTTATCCAAGCCCATCAATTTGAGGAGCATAAATGAGCCAAAGACTCCCACTGGAAGGGATAATACCACCGCGAAAGGAATGAGGAAGCTTTCGTACTGAGCAGCTAATACGAAATACACGAAGACCAATACGATCAAGAATACATACAAGGCTTCGTTTCCTCGATTGGATTCATCAAAGGAAAGTCCTTCCCAAGCGATGTCATAACCTTTTGGTAGTGTCGATGCCGAAACTTCCCGAATAGCCTGAATGGCATCTGCAGTGGTATATCCAGGAGCTGGAAGACCACGGATGGCTGCAGAGTTGTACATGTTATATCGGGTGATTTCATTTGGACCTTGAGTTTTTTTCATGGTCATGAATGATGAGTAAGGAACCATTTCACCTGTTTCATTTTTGACGAATAGGTTCATGACATCGGAAGGGAGTTTTCTGAATTCAGGATCCGACTGAACATATACTTTAAAGAATCTGCCAAATCGGATAAATCCTTGCTCGTAGGTACTACCAATCATGATATTGAGGTTTTCCATTGCTTTACCAATCGAAACCCCTTTTTGCATTGCCTTATCGTTATCGATTTGCAAATCATACTGAGGATAATTCGCTGCGAAAAAGGTGAACAATCCAGCAAGTTCTTTTCGCTTACCAAGATCCTCCATGAATTGCTTGTTGATCTTGTCAAAATCTTGGTAATCTGTATTGTTAGTTTTATCCAACAAACGCATTGAAAATCCTCCAGAGGATCCAAAACCTGGAATTGCGGGTGGTTCGAAAAACTCCACAATGGCTCCAAGTCCTTTGGACTCTTCCTCTAGCTCTTCCATGATTTCTTTTACAGAGTGTTCTCGCTCTGACCAAGGTTTAAGATTTATAAGACAAGTACCGGCATTTGACCCTCTACCTTCTGTCATAATCTCGTAACCTGCCAATGAGGAGACAGATTCTACGCCATCGATTTCTTCGCATATTTTCTGAAGTCTTTGAGCAACTTCATTTGTACGCTCTAGTGTAGCTCCAGGAGGAGTTTGAATGATCGCATAGATAGTTCCTTGATCTTCACTTGGTATAAATCCTGAAGGTAAAATTTGACTTTCAAAATAGATTCCTACGCAAAACGCAGCTAAAATTCCAAAAGTCAACCATCTTCTACTTACCATCTTTCGCAGTAATCTCACATACTTCCCTGTTAGGTTATCAAATACCCTGTTAAATCCATCCAGTGACTTTGAAAGTATATTCTGCTTTTTCTTTTTGCCATGATCATTCTTGAGTAGCATCGCACAAAGGACAGGAGTAAGGGTCAGTGCAATGATTGCAGAGATCACGATTGAGCTAGCCATGGTAATCGAAAACTGTCGATAAAACGTTCCTACCGGCCCACTCATAAACGATATGGGTAAAAACACAGAAACCATGACGGCTGTGATCGCGATAATGGCTCCGCTGATCTCTCCAAGTACGCGTTTTACAGCTTGATAGGGGGTTATGTTTGGAAATTCCGCCATCTTAGCATGAACTGCTTCCACTACCACAATTGCATCATCCACCACAATCCCGATGGCAAGAACAAGTGCGAATAAGGTGACTAAATTGATGGAAAGCCCAAAGAGTTGGATCACGAAAAAGGCTCCTATTAAAGAAACTGGTACTGCTAGGATGGGAATCAAAGTAGATCTCCAATCTCCCAAGAAAATAAAGACTACTAACGCTACGAGAATAAATGCGTCTCTAAGGGTATCAATTACTTGTTCAATTGATGCGTCTAAGAATTGAGAAACATCATAACTGATTTTGTAATCCATACCAGGAGGAAAACTTGTTTTCATCTCCTCTAATGTGGCTTTAACATCATCTATTACATCACTGGCATTACTTCCGTAATTTTGTTTTAGCACGATCGCTGCCGAAGGATGTCCATCCAAATTGGAGTAAATGTCAAAGAATTCACTTCCAAGTTCGACTTTAGCAATATCCTTTAAGTGGATCAATTCACCTTTTGAATTGGCTCTGATGATGACATCATTGTATTCTTCGGGGGTGCTAAATCGGCCTTTATAGGTAAGCACATATTCCAACGATTGCGCTGCAATTCCAGAACTTTGTCCGATTCTTCCCGGACGACCTACAATACTTTGATCTCCCAAAGCATCCATCACTTCTTCTACAGAAATATTATATGCCCTCATTCGGTCTGGATTCAACCAAACTCGCATCGCATAAGTCCGACTACCTAATATTTGAGAACGGGCTACACCTTTGATCCGGTTGATCTCGGGGATCATATTCACATTGGCGTAGTTGTATAGAAACTTTTCATCCATGCTTTCGCTCGTGGAATAGAGGTTTACATACATCAGCATACTCGGCTGAATCGGGGTGATAATTACTCCTTCACGTTGCACTAACTCTGGTAAAAGCGGCATGACTTGGTCAACCCTTGTTTTTACCCGAATTACTGCTTGATTGGGATCTGTACCCGGATCGAAAATAATATTGATCGTAGCTTCTCCTGCGCTGGTAGCATCTGTAGCCATGTAGCGCATGCCTTGTACACCATTGATGGCGTTTTCTAACGTAATCAAGGTTGATTTTACTAGAACGTCAGCACTTGACCCAGGATATGCGATGAAAATACTTACCGTGGTGGGTGCAATCTGCGGGAACTGGGAAATTGGTAATTGCTTGATTGCAAGCAAACCTAGGAAGACGATGACAACCGATATGACTATAGCCAAAACCGGTCTCTGAATAAATTTGGTAAACATTAAATAGTATGTTTAGAGAGTGTCTTACTCAGCGTAAAGAGTCAGGTTGGATAAAGCAGCAAGTGGTTGAATAAAATCAAAGCTGATTTTTTCATTCTCTTTCACTAGACGGAGACCATCTAAAAGAATGCGGTCGGTTTTCTCCAGTCCTGCTTCCACGATATATACATGAGGTATCTCTGCTGCGATGGTGATTTCGCGAGAGTGGATGATATTGTCTTTATCTACAATGAAAACATACTTTTTGTCCAGCACTTCGAAAGTTGCTTTTTGGGGAATCATTATGGCATTATACATCGGAATCCTCATCTCGATATTACCAGTTTCACCATGTCGAAGAAGGCTTTTTGGATTTGGGAAAGTGGCTCTGAAGGCAATATTTCCAGTTTCATTATTGAAGTCAGCTTCTATAGTCTCCACAATTCCAGGAAATTCAAATTCTTTGCTATTTGCCATGATCAAGTGGACTTCCACCTTTTCTTCGGATTGAAGTTTTTCGCGGTAGTCTAGGTATTCAGCTTCAGGTACATTGTAGTAAACCCACATTTTGCTGTTATCTGCAAAATTGGACAAGAGGTCTCCCTCATCTACTAGACTGCCTTCCCGGACTAAAAATCGATCTATAATTCCGTCAAATGGTGCTCGAATATCGGTGAATTTTAAATGCGTTTCTGCTAACAACAATTCTGCTTTCGCCTTATCATATTTTGCTTTGGCCATTGCTAATTCATTGGGAGCGACGATTTTTCGATCAGCAAGAGATTTTGTGTTTTCGTATTCAATTCTTGCAAATTCTGCCTCTGCCTTAGCTTTTTCCATTTCAGCCTCATAGATGTTAGGCATGATTTTGAAAATCATTTGGCCTTTTTTGACAAATTGGCCTTCATCTACATAAATCTTCTGGAGGTAGCCTTTTTCCATAGCTCTCAGTTCGATATGCTGAATAGAGTGGACTTGCGACACATAGTCTTTGGTGATTAAAGTGTCTTGAATTAGTGGGCTGGTAACCAGGAATTTGGTGACTTTCTCTTTTTTTTCTTCGCCCTTGGAGTCACAGCTAGACATCCAGACTGTAGCGCACAGGCTAAGGACCATGAAAGTTTGATTCTTCATAAAATTGATTTCTTGAAAACTGGTTGATATAATTTATCGCCGCTGAAAAAAGCAGCAAGTATTCTAGTGAAGTACTAAAGGGATTTAGAATTCCGAATTAGGCAGAACTCTTAGTGCCAGCGAAACTGACCAAAAAATGAAGAATTAAATATTAAATACTTGAATAAGTAAATGAAGCCTGAAAGGCTCAGAGAATAGAAATAGACTTTTTGCAAACTCTCGAAAATTAACCTTTAGGACAAAGTTTTCGAGTAAAATAAAGTTTTTAAAGTATGTATTTTGGACCTTATTAAGTGAAATGGAGTAATTGTCATGACGGGTTTCTTCTTCAGTTTCTTGTCTTTCAACTAATATTGCTTTAGAATTCCCTTCAATTACATATGGCGCTGAAGTCTGAATTTGATTTGTCTCATCAAATTCAGGGGCTGATTGTAATTTGGATTCTTGCGCTTGTTCTCCGCTGAATAAGACTTGAGTATTTGGCGCTACCACGGCAACGCTAGGATTTGCAAGACTGTATCCTACCAAAGGCAAAAGGCAAAACGAAAGAATGATGCGCAGGATATACTTATACATTTCGGTACAAAGCAAGTTCCTTTTTTTCAATTAACAAATGGATTTTTTTAAAGAAATATTAATGACCTAATGAATTATTGCTTTTATTACTAATAGTTTAATAAATACAGTTATTTTTTGCTGAATCAGAAATTTTAAATTGAGTTTGGAGTCATTTTTTACAGAAATTTTAAAAAAAAATTCTTAAAAATTTCAAGAAATTTTCAAGTTGTGGTGCTGGCGAGATTCGATTTCACATTCAGATTAGAAAACACACTAAGGTTTACAGATATGATCATTTTCGGCTTTAGTCGCTTAGCAGCTCTCGCCACCAATAAAGAAATTAAAAACTCCGATTCTGTTCGGAAAATGTGAGCTAAAAGCCTAGATAATTTCTGGGCTTTTTTGTTCCTAACTGCTTAAATAACTGGACCGGTTTTGTTGCTTAAACTAGGAACAAAATGATCGAAGAACTAATCAAAAACGCTCGACTCTCTTCGAGTGGTTGTAAGTTACTTACCTCTCAACAAAAAGCCTTTATTGTAGAAGATTGGGAGTCATCGGGCTTATCTTGCCCTGAATATTGTCGCCGACATGGGCTGATCACCAGCCAAGTGTATAACTGGCGATCAGACGCTAAATCCGGAGCCATTATGAGTATCAAAAATCAAGGTGATCTACATTCCAAAGCCGAATTGGAACTGCTTAGAAAAGAGAATGAGGAGCTGAAGAAGGCTCTCGGGGAATCTACCCTGGATATCAAAATCCTAAAAAAAAAGTTGGAAATGGATCAACTACGAAACAAGAAATTGAATCGTTATCCAGGGAATTCAGCGTGAGCATGAACAAGACCATCAAGGTATTGGGAGTGGCTAAATCCTCGGTTTATTATAAAGCAAAGGCCTATCCTGAGGGTACTAGAACGGCACGAAAAAAGCGCTGTGAGCAAATGAAAGTGGCTATCCTAGAGATCACAGCAAAGAAATCTACTTATGGAGTTCCTCGAGTAAAGGCTTTGCTAAAGCGAGATTATGGGTTAGAAGTGACCAAATACATGGTACATCGATACATGAAGGAAGAAGGACTGTTAATTACCCGTCATCGAACTAGAGGCAGTAGCAGGACACATACTGGGCAGATAGCGGTACAGGAGCCAAACACCAGATGGGCCAGTGATATTACCTACATTAAATGTTGGAATGGGGAAAAGCTCCGAGTAGCCTTTCTGATGGACTGTTGCGACAGATCAATCATTGCTTGGAGAGCGGGAAAGCATATGCAGGCAGTTGACATTGAATTAATGCTACAGGAAGCCTTACACAGCCGCTTTGGAGAGATTCTTCCGCCACTTGGGCAACTTCAGTTTTTACATGACAATGGCCCGGAATTCATTGAAAAAAACCTGAAAAAGAGCCTTAAATCTTGGAATATCGACGATTGTAATACACCAACCTATTCGCCGCAATCCAATGGAATGTGCGAAGCTTTGAATGGAACCTTCAAAAGAGATTATGTCTATGAAAGTTGTCTAGATTCCGCACAAATCGTACTACAACAAATCCATCAATGGGTAGAAGAATACAACACATTTGCTCCCCATTCTGCCTTAAATATGAAAACCCCAAATGAATTTTATAACTTTAAAATCGCAGCATAACTAGTCCAACTTTTAAGCGGAAAGAGCAATTTGCCGGTATATAACTGAGGTAAGATTGTTCATATTGATATGATGCTGTTATAAGCCATCA
>JBLGAM010000060.1:0-18791 GCA_047612305.1 Planctomycetota bacterium
TTATATCTATTTGATCTGGGTGATACTGACTTGGTTGAAATCAATCGGGAGATCAACATCCTCGAAAATCAAGGGGTTCCTTTTCTTAAAGTAGCCAATAAGACAGACAAGGCTAATGCCATTATTAGTAATGAGTTAAAGGAACAGCATCCAGACGCTATTTTCATTTCCGCAGGGAAAAAAGAGAACCTCGAGGAGCTGAAAATCCGAATCCTGGAACTGGTTAATTTGGATAAATTCCGGACTGGAAATACCATCGTGACGAATGTGCGGCACTACGATTCCCTGGTCAAAACCCGAGCTTCCCTCCTAGACATTCTCAGTGGGCTAGACAATCAAATCACCAATGATTTTGTGGCGATGGACATTCGCCGTTCGCTCTATTTCCTTGGAGAGATCACGGGTGAAATCACTACCGATGATTTGCTGGAGAATATTTTTAGGAATTTTTGTATCGGAAAGTAAATTACTGGAGGCAATAACTATATTTCTCTTCAAGATTCACAATCTCGAAACTTGATCCGAAGATTTGAAATCTTTCCAGTTAAATCTATTATCCCAATTACTTGGATTATAAATTCCCTCCCGACTTCTCAACATTAGAATTCTAGTCCTGTTCTGCCCGATAAAAAACATCTTGCAAAGCTTCTCGAATACCCAAACTGTACAATTTCTGGTGATCTCTAGACGGATAAACCCGGTTAGATAGAAAAATAAAAGTGAGCTTATTTTCGGGATCGGCCCATACAAAAGTTCCTGTAAAACCAGAGTGACCAAAACTATTGGGGCTTGCCAAGGGGGAAGGGTAAGCTTCTGCCAAAGGAAGCTCGACATTATTTAAGAGTGGTTTGTCAAACACCAGCCCGCGGCGGTTTTCGTTTTCGGGAAATTGCACCTCAGTAAACTCTTTCACGGTTTCGGCTGAAATAAGCTGCTGGCCATCCACTCTACCATAATTTTGATAAAAGAGCATCAATTTAGCCAAGTCATCGGCTGTAGCGAACAAGCCTGCATTACCAGACACACCTCCTTTTAGCCCTGCGTTTTCGTCGTGTACCCATCCTTTTACCAAGGTTTTCCGAAAGAGGGAGTCCACTTCGGTGGGGACAATGTCGTTTACATAATTTTTTCCCTCAGGTAGATATCCCAAGGTATTAGCACCTAATGGTTGATAAAAATTCTCTTCCAAATAGGTTTGATAGTCGGTTCCTGTGAGTTGCTCGATCAAACTGGGAAAAATCAAAAAAGTGAGCCCCGAATACAGGTATTTCTTTTCATCCGAGACTTTGGACCGGTTAATGATTCGGTTCATTTTCCGTTCAAAATGATTGTTGATATAAAGCCCATCGTATACTTGTCCTTGAAATCGATCATTAGGTGATTGATGTACAAATCTCCTTTTGATCTTGCCATTTTCCTGAACCACTTTTTCCAAAAACACAATGTAGGGGACTAAACCTGCCTGATGGGCCAAAATCTCCCGAAGTGTTAGGTCTTTCTTGTCTTTTCGGTTTCTCCAAGGTTTCCAATAGGTGCTGAAAGGTTTGTCCAGATCAAGCTTCCCCTCATCCACCAACTTCATTAAAGCAGGTAAAGGCCCAGCAATTTTGGTCACAGAAGCCAAATCGTATAAATCGTTCAATGCGACAGGCTGATTGTTGTCGTAGGTATGATAACCGTATGCTTTGTGAAAAATAACCGTACCGTTCTTTGCTACCAAAAGTTGTGCTCCCGGAAAAGCCAAACTAGCTATGCCCATTTCCATAATAGAATCCACTTTGTGTTTGATGAAATCTTCATCAAATCCTAGTGTAGCCGGCTTGGCATGGATCAGTTCTCGTTGAGCAAATCCAAGGTGCATCACTGAAGTAATTAAGAAAAGCGAAAACGCTAATTTTTTCATTTTGGATAGGTTTGATTCCTAAATATGCAAAAATCTTTCTCAAAATAATTGGCTATAGTATTAGCGGTCTCCTTGCTTGAAGCCCTACCCTATTCAATGGCTATTTACAATACAATTTGTCTCGTTTCCATCCTCCCGCGTGCTTTTCGGGTCCAGATAGTTATCGGGATGCAATCCCGAACCAATATCTCAGGAATTTGCAATTCCGTCAATCAAATCTCTCAGATATAGTATGTGCCATAAATAAATCCTCGTTTCCATCCTCCAGCATAGGCATTCGTTTCCAAAAAGAGGCTTTCGGCGGGAGGGGAATTGTTCGGTTACCTTTTTACCATGGGTTAAAACCCATGGCTATTAATGATTTGACTACTTCGTAGTCATATTGTCCTCATTTAGAATGTTTAAGCTATAAAGATGTGGCTCCTAAGGAGCTAAATGCGCTAATAATCTCTTTTGCGGAATTCTTCGTGCCCTTTGCGACACCGCGGTAAAAATGAAATTCGTTTCCATTCTCCCGAATAGGCATTCGTTTCCAAAAAGAGGCTTTCGGCGGGAGGGGAATTGCTCGGTTACCTTTTTACCATGGGTTAAAACCCATGGCTAGTAATGGTTTAACTACTTCGTAGTAATTCAAAACCATATGTATTAGTGAACTACAACGATCAATCTCTAAATCATTTACCACAATCGCGTTTCTTGTGGGCGCGGTGGGCTGTCGTGGCAGCGGGCCGGCGCTGGGGTCGTGAGGTGGAAGCTTTGCTGCATCAAGGCAAAAGAACAAGAAGATAAAGATGAAACTCCACAAATGAGGCTATTATAATATATCTAAGATAATACGAAATCGTTTCCATCCACCCGCACTAGATCTCGTTTCCAAATGACTTCTCTGCGCGGGAGATTGGTTTATTTGGAAATCTTTCTAGTTAAATCTATTATCCCAATTACTCGGATTATAAATCCTATGATCAAGGTTCAGAATTGCAAATCCTGAACAGCGTGAACAAATAAGTGAAAGCCTTTTCATGAAATTAAAATTCACGGCTTGGACTGACAAAAAACAATCCTAAAATCAGTACGTCATCGGGGATTCATCCATAGAAATAGTATTCCTCCCCTCATTTCCACTTGTGAGATATATGTAATTGTTACCAATCCATGCGTAACACTTTCCTTTTGTAATACTGTAACCTTTACAAAGGTCGGTTTACAGGAATTCAACAAATTTTAGTAAACTCTTTTGAAAGGTGTAGTTGAATCTTGCTTTTGGCACCAACGAAAGTAGTAGAGGAATATCCTCTAGTAGATTATAATTTAAAAAATCACTGGAAAATGTCAATTCAAACTATCAATCCAAATACGAATAAAACGATAAAGTCATTTGAAGAAATGACTGAAAAGGCAGTAGATGCCAAGGTAGCCAAAGCACAAGCTGCATTTACAGAGTGGAAAGAAACCAGCTACCAACAACGGGCTGACCAACTACATAAAGTAGCCACACTAATGCGTATCAAAAAACCAGCACTCGCTAAAACTATCACCTTAGAAATGGGTAAAATAATTGCTCAGGCTGAGGGAGAAATCGACTTGAGTGCAGATATTCTTGATTATTATGCCAATAATGGAGAGGAGTTCCTTGCCGATAAAATACTTAATCCCGAATCTGGAACAGCGATCATTCGTAACAGCCCCATTGGTGTGTTATTAGGCGTGATGCCCTGGAATTTTCCTTTCTATCAAGTAGTACGATTTGCAGCTCCTAACATTATGGTAGGCAATACTATTTTGCTCAAGCATGCCTCAATGGTACCACAGTGTGCCGCTGCCATCGAAGAACTCTTCGAAGAAGCAGAAGCACCTGAGGGCTTGTATACGAATCTATTCATCTCCGGCAAACGTGCCTCAGCATTGGTTTCTGATAAAAGGATAAAAGGCGTTTCCTTAACTGGAAGTGAAAAAGCAGGAGCAAGTATTGCTTTGGAGGCCGGGAAAAATTTGAAAAAAGTTGTCTTGGAGCTAGGTGGAAACGACGTGTTCATTATACTGGAAGATGCCGATTTGGACAAAACAGTAGAATGGGCAGTCGTTGGCAGAATGAATAACAATGGTCAAAGTTGCATTGCCTCCAAACGGTTTATTGCTGTGGAAGCCATAGCCGATGAGTTTATTCGAAAGTTCAAGGAGAAGCTATCAAAAATGAAAGTGGGAGATCCGATGGACCCTGATACCGAGTTAGGCCCTTTAAGCAGTGAAGAAGCCGCCGTTCATTTAGCAGATCAGGTGAAACGTTCTATTGAAGGAGGTGCAAAAGTGCTTCTGGGCGGCAATCGCGCAGATCGTGAGGGTGCCTTTATGGAACCCACCATACTCACCGATCTGAAGCCTGGCATTGCCGCTTATCACGAAGAGTTATTTGGTCCGGTGGCTTCTTTTTATGTAGTGAAAGATGTACAGGCGGCCATAGATCTTGCTAATGATTCTGATTTTGGCTTAGGTGGATCAATATTTACAGAAGATATAGAGCGGGGTAAAACAATCGCCGATCAGATTGATACAGGAATGGTTTTTATCAATCATCCTACTTGGACACAAGCCGATCTTCCTTTTGGCGGAACTAAGCAGTCAGGTTTTGGCCGTGAACTTTCAGAGCTAGGAATTCAAGAATTTGTGAATAAAAAATTGATACGTGTAAGTGGGATCAACGACCCTTTTTAACAGGCGTAGCAAAACCAAAAATAAAACCAATAGTAACTATTATAGAATGGAAGTGATGTTTACATTCTTAAAGTTATACCTGTTTTGAATTTAAACTAAATAATTAGAATAATATCAATTTTAAAATGGAAATTAAAGATAAAATAATAATAATAACGGGGGCTTCAAGCGGTATTGGCGAAGCAGCAGCCTTAAAACTATCAATGAAGGGTGCCAAAGTAGTACTTTCAGCGCGCAGAAAAGATAAGTTGGATGTGCTTAAGAAGACCATTGAGAATAAGTCTGGCGAGGCATTGGTAGTCATTGCTGACGTAACCAAGAAGGTAGATATGGATAGGTTAGTCGCTAAAACACTCGAGGAGTATGGTACTGTACACGCTATAATTAATAATGCAGGGCTGATGCCATTGTCTTTTGTGAAGAATCTGAAGACCGATGAGTGGGAGAAAATGGTGGACGTCAATATTAAAGGAGTGTTGAATGGCGTAGCTGCTGTTCTTCCCACCCTTATTAAAAATAAACAAGGGTATATAATAAATATTTCATCGACAGCAGCCTATAGATACTTTCCGGGTGGTGCAGTGTACTGCGCCACAAAGGCAGCAGTGAAAATGTTTTCAGAAGGCTTAAGACAGGAGTTAGCTCCAACCTATGGTATATGTGTTACCTCCATTGAACCAGGAGCTGTAGCAACAGAATTAATGGATACCATAACAGACGAAGATATTTTGGGTAAACTATCAGAAATGCAGAAAATGACAATGCTCGAACCAGAGGATATTGCAGAGGCAATTTATTACGCCCTAACGCAACCGAGCCGAGTGAACGTAAATGATGTCTACATCATGCCTACAGAACAACAGTAAGCTGCGCTTTCTTTTAGTGAAGCCTATCGATCGGACTTCGGTAATGAATTATCATAATTGGGAATTCAGGAGTTTGTGAATAAGAAACTCATTCGCATTATTGGACTGAATGATCCGTTTTAATATATTAAAATCAAAACAAACATCCTGCACGATAGCACTTGGCATTGGGGAATGTAGTTTATACCAATCCTTGTCATCGTATTAATCATCTATTTTTAAAAAAAAGAAGAAAATGAAATTAACATAAACTTAAGAGTCCCATAATATACCAACCGAGGGATGAGTAAGTTTATTGCGAATTCCAGATGACCATTAAAAAATAATTATACAGACATGAAACAGCATATTGTAAAAATAGAATCAATAGACAAGATCACTCCTGATGTATTAAAGATTGTGACTGTAAAACCTCAAAATTACGTCTTCGTCCCCGGTCAGGCCACAGAGATTTCCATAAACAAAGAGGGTTGGAGAGCTAAAAAAAATCCCTTCACCTTCACCAGTCTGCCTAAGGAAAATCATCTTGAGTTTATTATAAAAACATACCCCTCGCACAATGGTGTGACCAACGAATTACTCAATTTAAAAATAAATGATGAGTTGATTTTACATGAGGTGTTCGGTGCGATCAGCTACAAAGGTGAGGGTGTATTTATAGCAGGAGGTGCTGGAGTTACTCCCTTTATCTCTATTCTCAGAGAGCTTGAATCGAAAGATGAAATTGGAAATAACGCACTCATTTTTGCCAACAAAACAAAGAATGATATTATCCTGGAAGGAGAATTTAAAAAGCTATTAGGCGACAATTTCTGCAATATTTTATCTAAAGAAAAAGTAGAAGGATATGCAGAAGGACGAATCACCAAAGAGTTTATAAAAGCAAAAAGTAATGAAATAAGTAAACTTTTCTATCTCTGCGGCCCTCCCCCAATGATAGAAGCGATCGAAAAGCAATTAGCCGATTTGAGTGTGGATAAAAAATCAATTGTCACAGAAGAATTTTAAGTATCATTTTAATTATAAAATCTCATGAACACGAACAGACTTTCAAAAAGTATTGAAACAGCGTTAAATGCACAAATGACTAAGGAAGCACATGCTTCGCAAATATATTTATCCTATGGCGCATGGGCAGACAAACAAGGATTCGGTGGTATCGCCAATTTTCTTTTTAGACATGCACAAGAAGAACGAAACCACATGATGAAAATATTGGAATATATTTTAAAAAGAGGTGCTGAAGTAGAGGTGTCAGCTATTCCCGCTCCACCAGATAATCCGAAAAGTATAAACAACTGCTTTGAAAAAGTATTCGAGCACGAAGTGGACAATACAAAAGCAGTGTACAAACTCGTCAAGAAAAGTTTTGATGAGGAGGACTGGGCGACGTGGAATTTTATGCAATGGTTTGTTAAGGAACAAATAGAAGAAGAAACCCTCGCAATGAACTTATTAGATAAAATGAAAATAGCTGGTGGTGAAAAAATGAGTAGTAATGCGCTATACACATTTGACAGAGATATGGAAGAAACATCTGATGAAGTAACTGCAGCTGAAGATGTGACTAGCGAGAATCCTTAAAAATTTAAGGACATGCCAGAAAAATCAGTACAAATATTTCAACAACTCTCGGCGGGGGTCTATTAACCTGTTTGACGGAAAAACAAAGGTAAAATGATAGTAAGGTCCTAAAAATGAATCCTTCTAAAAAAAACTAACATCATGTACGATAGCACTTGGCATTGGGGAATGGGCTGGGTAATGTAGTTTATACCAATCCTTATCGTAGTAGTAATCCTCTATTTTGGAAGATTTAGAAGAAGAAAATGAAAGACAAAGCCATGGCAGTAATTGTGAACAGAATCAGTGGAAAATGATTGGCCTGACCTTAATTCATAATCGAGCTACTTGCTAAAAAAAGGCGAATTTATACTAGGACAATGAAACAGGACATAAAAGAACAAGTAGCGGAACCAGTACAAACGGTAATACAAAAGTTAGAAGGTTGGCTTGATGCCTTCATCAACATGCTTCCCAATATGGCAGTGACCTTGTTGTTACTGATCATCTTTCTTGTGCTTGCTAAATTTGGAAGTAAACTTTTTAGAAAACTTTTCTACAAAGCATCAAAAAACGAAGCATTGGGGCATTTGTTTTCCACTGTGGTTTATGGCGCAATCCTGAGTATTGGGCTTTTTATTATGCTTGGAGTTCTTGGGCTGGATAAGGCTTTAACCTCAGTGCTTGCAGGAATTGGTGTGATAGGTTTGGCATTGGGTTTTGCTTTTCAGGATATCGCTGCAAATTTTGTTTCAGGTATTATCCTGGCTTTTAGGAGACCTTTTAAAATTGGGGAAATCATAGAAGTAAACGATATAATGGGTAAAGTAACCCAAACTGGCTTGCGCGATACAGCTATTGAGACTTTTCAGGGCCAAGAAGTTTACATTCCAAATAAAGACTTTTTGCAGCATGCCTTCTACAATTTTTCTGTCTTAGAAAAAAGGCGAATTGATATAGCCGTTGGAGTTTCTTACGCGGAGGATCTTGATAAAGTTGAAGATGTTGTATTGAGCACAATAAAAAACTTGGACGGAGTGATAGATAAAGATTTGATGGTTTTTGACTATTCTGAATTTGATTCCAGTTCAATCAATTTTAATATTCGATTTTGGATAAAATATCCCGGTGAACCTAGCTATTTCACAATGAAAAGCAAAGCCATCAAAGCGATTAAAAGTGCATTTGATGAGCAAGATATTACTATTCCTTTTCCAATTCGCACATTGGACTTTGGCATTAAAGGTGGGCAAAAACTCTCCCAAATGGAATTGAATATGAATGGAGAAACCAAAGAAATGAGTGCGAAATAATGGGCTGTGGGAATGTAAATAGTAATTAGTCCATTTTCAAAACAATTTTTAACTAATTAATTTGATATGAACAACATTGATAATCCAGAAGATCTCGCCAAGTGTCCATTTCGGGGTACCCGAATAGGAGGAGCAATTGGAACTCATCCCCAGGTTGATGATTGGTGGCCCAACCGATTACAGGTGGAGCTGCTGCATCAGGATCAGCCTGCAGCCAATCCAATAAGCGACGAGAATTATATAGAAGCTTTTAATAAAATTGATTTCCAACAGCTCAAGAAAGATATTAAGGAGTTGCTTGTTGACTCAAAAGACTGGTGGCCGGCAGACTACAATAATTATGGACCACAAATGGTTCGCATGGCTTGGCACGCAGCAGGTACCTATCGTATTGCTGACGGAAGAGGCGGTGCAGGACAAGCAATGCAGCGGTTTGCCCCTATCAACTCCTGGTGGGATAATGGGAACACTGACAAATCACGTAGACTGATATGGCCGATTAAGAAAAAATACGGTGCCTCACTCTCTTGGGCAGACCTAATGGTTTTGACAGGCAATTGTGCTTTAGAAATCATGAATTTTCCTACCTATGGTTTTGGAGGTGGAAGGCGTGATGCCTGGGAACCAGACCGTAGTACTTACTGGGGTCCAGAATTCTGGAACGGCAAGCCATTTAAGGAATCAAAAGTTGGTGAATACCATGCTGGTCATCCCGATGAAATGGTGACCCAAACGCTCCGTTGGGAAGGAAAACCTTCGGATGAGAATCGAGACCTTGAAAATCCGCTCGCAGCTACCCATCAGTCATTAATTTATGTAAATCCTGAAGGCCCTGGAGGTAATGGAGATCCTATGGATTCTGCTCGCGCCATTCGAGAATCATTTAAGCGCATGGCGATGAATGATGAAGAAACGGTCGCTTTAATTGCTGGTGGTCATGCATTCGGGAAGAGCCATGGTAAAGTAAGTGCCGATAAGATAGGTCCAGCGCCAGAAGCAGCTCCTATTCAGGCCATGGGTATGGGCTGGCAGAATCCTGAAGGTACAGGATCTGGCCAATACACGATGACCAACGGGATTGAGGGTTCATGGACGCCAGATCCTACACAGTGGGACAATGAATACCTGATCAACCTATTCAAATTTGAGTGGAAAAAGAAAAAAAGTCCTGCCGGAGCACTCCAATGGACTCCCGAAGATCTAGGTGCTCCGAAAACTCCCGATGCACATGAGGAGGGCAAACTAGGGGATTTGATGATGATGACTTCTGATATTGCGCTAAAGGTAGATCCTGCGTACAAAAAAATATGTGAGAAATTCTTAAATGACTTTGACTATTTCACTGAAGCATTTTCAAAAGCTTGGTACAAATTAACACATAGAGATTTGGGACCAAAAAGTCGCTATCTGGGCCCTGAAGTAGCCAAAGAGGATTTGTTGTGGCAAGATCCAATTCCGGCTTGTAATCATGAATTGGTAAACGAAAGTGACATGGCCGACTTGAAAAATAAGGTCCTCATTAGTGATTTAAGCGTGTCAGCTTTAGTTTCTGCAGCTTGGTCTGCAGCTGCCGTGTACCGCGACTCTGATAAAAGAGGTGGTGCCAATGGAGCACGTATAGCGTTGGAGCCACAGAATAATTGGGTAATGAATAGACCTTCTGAGCTTAATAAGGTTCTTGATACGCTTAAAACAATTCAAAGCGATTTCAATGCTAATCAATCGGGTAATAAGAAAGTTTCGCTAGCTGATTTAGTGGTTCTGGCTGGTTGCGCTGCTATTGAAAAGGCTGCCAAAGATGCTGGTACGCACGTTAAGGTGCCTTTTACACCAGGACGAATGGACACTACGCAAGAATTAACGGATGTTGAAAGTTTCGATTATTTACAGCCTGTTTCTGACGGATTCAAAAACTACCATAATGATAAAGTAGGATATCGTGTACCAGCAGAACGAATCTTCCTTGACCGTGCCCAGCTATTGACATTGAATGCACCGGAATGGACGGTTTTAGTAGGCGGTCTTCGTGTATTGGATCAAAATTACGATTACTCCAAACATGGTTTGTTTACTGATCGTCCCGGGCAATTGTCCAATGACTTTTTCCGGGTGATAACCAGTATGGACTATGAATGGGTTCCTCAAGTTGAAAACGAAATGCTCTTCAACATCAATGACCGAAAAAGTGGAACTACAAAATACACAGCGACTCGCTGCGATCTGATATTTGGTTCCAATGCACAGCTACGCAATATCGCTGAAGTTTACGGAGCTGATGATGGACAAGAGCGCCTTGTGAATGATTTCGTATCAGCTTGGAACAAAGTGATGATGCTTGATCGCTATGATGTGAAGGAAGAATAAAATTTTTATAAAAAGAAAGCTTATTGAAAGCCCGGTATCATTTGTGGTGAAACTGGGCTTTCAGAAGCTTTGCGCGAGCCAATAGACTAAAAAGTGAACCTATGACCATCTAGCAAACCGTCTGGCTCCTTTCAACGACTGGTAACTACATATAAAGTCATTAAGTAATTCACCCATCTATTACCCATTTTTTAGTGTGGGGATTATGTAACTATTAAAACCAGTTATGTAACAGAACTAAATGGCAAGGCTCCACCTTTACGAGACTTATTAAAAGGTATTCAACAATTTTTGGGTTAGCCATTTCTAAACATGAATTTGAAGTTTGCGCTGGCTAAATGGGTAGAGAAATGTCCTCTATTCTATTACAATCTAAAAACGATCGAATGATGTCCATTCAAACCTTCAATCCAAATAAAACAGGTACGTTATTCGAAGAAATGATAGAGTTCGTTTTGTTGGAACGGTTGATAAATACGCAATAAAACACAGCTATGAAAAAAGAAGTCGACACTTCTCTAACGCAAAATATTTTCAGAATACTACTGGCTTCTTTTATGGTCTATGCCGGATTTAGTCATCTTACTTTTAATAGAGTCGATTTCCAGGCTCAAGTTCCTGACTGGGTTCCATTGAGCAAAGATTTAGTAGTAGTATTATCTGGTGTTGTTGAAATAGCATTGGGTCTGATTCTACTGTTATGGAAAAAGCAGCGCGTAACTATTGGATGGGCCTTAGCCCTATTCTTTGTCCTAGTTTTCCCAGGAAATGTAGCCCAATACCTTGATGGAAAAGATGCTTTTGGAGCTTTAAACTCTGATACCGCCCGACTAATCCGACTTTTCTTTCAACCGGTTCTCATCGCTTGGGCGCTTTGGTCTTCTGGTGCATGGCAGGCTTGGAGAAATTCTAAAAGTAGCATGCATAATAAAAAATTAAATTAAAACTCAACTGATATGAAAGCATTACAGATAGTAAAATACGGTGACCTTAAAGACAGTTTATCCATTGTTGAAATCAAAAAACCATCGGTCCAGCCAAACGATATTCTGGTAGCAGTCAAAGCAGCTTCCATAAACCCTATTGATTACAAAATAGTAGAAGGAAAGTTGAAAGGCATGCTACAGTTAAAGCTACCCGTTACTGTTGGTTATGACTTAAGTGGCGTGGTGGTTGAAAAAGGTACTGATGTGCTCAATTTCGAAATTGGTGATGAAGTATATTCCAGAGCACCACAGGATCAAATGGGCACTATAGCAGAATTCGTTGCAGTAAATAGTAATCTGGTTGCAAAAAAACCAGAAAACATATCTTTTGAACAAGCATCTGGATTACCGCTAACAGGATTAACGGCAATCCAAGCTTTAGAAAAAGTTGGAATTAAAGGAGACGACAGAATTCTTATTCATGCTGGTTCTGGAGGCGTAGGGAGTTTTGCAATTCAGTATGCGAAGGCGAAAGGAGCTATAGTTTACACGACTACCAGTACCAAAAATGTAGACTGGGTTAAAGAGTTGGGAGCCGATCGAGTGATTGATTACAAAACAGAGGATTATAAAGAGGTCGCTACTAATTTAGACATCGTTTTCGACACGTTGGGAGGTGATTACACCTTCGATGCTTTTAGAATTATTAAAGAAGGTGGAAAAGTCACCACGATAGTGGGCCCACCGGACGAGAAAACCGCAAAGCAAATGGGTATGAGCGATTATAAGCTACCTGAAAAACTATCAAAATTGATTGAAAATAAATCAGCTGTTTATAAATATACCTGGATGCAACCTAATGCAAAGCAACTCAATGATATCAAAAGGATGGTTGAAGAGGGTACTATAAAACCAATAGTAGATCTCATATATTCTTTCGAAGATGGAATTAACGCCTTTGAATATCTGGCAACTGGAAGGGCAAAAGGAAAGGTTAGTATAACGCTTTCTTAACTCTCCAACAATGGAAATAATAAGTGTCTTATTTATTTAAAAGAAAAAATCATGACTGAAAGAAAAAATGTGTTAGTGGCAGGAGCCAATGGAACCACAGGAAGAATTATCATCGATTTATTAAAAAAATCAGATAACTATCGGCCTATAGCCATGATTAGAAATCAGAAACAAAAAGATCATTTCGAAAAAGAAAATGTATCCACCGTTTTGGCTGATCTGGAAGAAAATTTGACCCAAGCTGTAAAGAATACATATAAAGTAATTTTTGCGGCCGGATCAAAAGGTAAAAATATAATAGATGTAGATCAGGAAGGAGCAAAAAGGCTAATCGATGCTGCTAAGCTGGCAATGCTAGAGAAGTTTGTGATGTTGAGCACTATGGGCGCAGACAATCCAGCTAAAGGTGGGGATCTTGAAGATTATTTGAGAGCAAAGCAAAATGCAGATGAATATCTAAAAGCAAGCGCTTTGAATTATAGCATTGTAAGACCTGGTTCACTGACAGATAAGGATAGTACCGGTAAAATCGAGTTAAAAGAAAGGTTAGAAAAACGAGGAAGCATTTCAAGAGCAGATGTGGCTAAAACATTGTTAGAAGCTTTGGAAGACGATGTAATGCAGAACCGGACTTTCGAAATTCTGAGCGGAGAAGTTCCGATAGAAAAAGCTGTTCGTCCTTGATAAAAATCTTCAGACTCAAAGAATGTGATCAATTAGTTTTTGAAAAAAAAACAATTATGACACAAAAAAAACATATCCAAAATCATTTTCCCACATCGGAAATACAGTACCAGATATTACCAAGGCAGTTGAGTTTTATTTAGAAGTTATGGGCTAGTAAAACATCATGCAACCATCTAAGGTGAAAAGAGAAAAAGATGCTGCCATAGGACAAATGTGTATTGATGTATTTGGAGATGAGTGGGAAGAATTTGAAATAGCGCATTTGTCCATTTCGGATGGTATTGGCATCGAGTTGTTTTCATTCCCACATGGGGTGAAAGAAGCTCCCGAATTTAATCCTTTTAACACAGGGCTTTTCCATTTCTGTATTCAGGCTCCAAATATAGAAGAGTTGGTAGCTAAGATCGTTGAATTAGGAGGAAAACAGCGTATGCCAATTCGGTAATATTACCCTAATGACAAGCCCTACAAAATGTGCTATGTAGAAGATCCATTTGGAATCGTATTTGAAATATATACCCGCAGTTATGAATTAACCTATTCTTCTGGCGCTTATCAAAATTAAAAAACAGAATAAACAGCTGAAAGTATGTCCATATCTCCTATCTACAAAATTTAAATAAATGGTAACTATATAAAACCAACAAAATATGAACAACCATAACTTTAAAGACTTGAAAGCAATTTTCGTGAATTGCACATTGAAAAAATCCCCTATGATCAGCCATACTTCAAAGCTAATTGAGGTTTCCAAATCTATTATGGCGAAAGAAAATGTTTCGGTAGAAGAAATTAGGCTGATTGATCATGATGTAGCGACTGGTGTTTATCCAGATATGAAAGAACATGGGTGGAAAGAAGATGAATGGCCAGCGATATTTGAGAGAATATTCGCAGCAGACATCCTTATCGTAGGTACTCCAATTTGGTTAGGAGAGAAATCATCCATTGCTCAAAAATTAATTGAAAGGTTATATGGAATGAGTGGGCAAACAAATAAAAAAGGACAGTATAGCCTTTATGGTAAAGTAGGTGGGTGTATCATAACAGGAAATGAGGATGGAGTTAAACATTGTGCTATGGGGATATTATACTCATTACAACATGTGGGCTATTCTATACCACCACAAGCAGATAGCGGCTGGATAGGAACGGTTGGGCCTGGACCCAGCTATGGTGATACAGAATGGAAGGGAGAAAAAATGAAAACCCCAGCAGGTTTTGATTCCGATTTCACGAATCAAAATACTACTTTCATGACATATAATTTGCTGCACTTAGCCTCTATGTTAAAAAGCCAAGATGGATATCCCAACTATGGGAATTCGAGGAAAGAATGGGATGATGGAACAAGGTGGAATTTTGATAATCCTGAATACCGTTAAATTTTATCTGGAAGCAGTAAATTTATTTTAAAAGGCAAGAGCGTGGTGGCAAAAAACGTAGCTGGTCATGTAGAAGAAATACTGGTAGAAGCTGGTGTAAAAAGAGTTTATGCCGTAACCGGAGATAGCCTAAATCCGGTGAACGATGCTGTAAGAAGAGATGGCAGGCTCCAATAGATTTATATAAGGCATCTTGAAGATTATTTGAGAGCAAAGCAAAATACCAATAATGATCTAAAATTAATCGATTTGAATTATAGTATTGTTAGACCTAGCTCACTAACCGAAGAACGCAGTATAGGTAAAATTGAATTACAGGGAAAGTTAGATAAACGCAGAAGTGTCTCAAGAGCAGACGTCGCCAAAACCCTGGTTGCTGTATTAGATGACGGGGTGAAGAAAAATCAGGTTTTTGAAATTCTTGACGGTGAGACTTCAATTGAAATAGCTATTCGTTCTTAGCTTAACAATTTAAAATGAATATGCTCAGTGAGGGGTGACAAGAGAATTGTTTGAATCAATTTTCCCGTAGCTATTTTTGCTAATCATAAGGAAGTCCAAGGTGGTAAAGCTTTGGATGATCTCAAGTCGTTTCGTCCCGCCGAACTTATCTAAAAGGAACTGGACAAAAAAGAACTTAAAAATTTTTTGGGGAAATAAGCTAGCTCCAGCTAGCTTGAGCTATTTTATTTTAAAATTGAATTCTTAAGCATTCTAATTACTTGAGATTAATTATTGCAGGTTGAATGCCGCATACCTAAAAGCGAAAGCTTATAGGTAAAACAACTATTAAAAAGCTGTTGATGTCCTGAAAAGACGCTAAAAACTTGATTCTAAAATTTCAAAAAGAGAGACTACCCTACATCTAAAAAGTGGGAATCAACACCTCAAACTCTTTGATAAAACCTAAACCCTTTCTTGCATAATCATAAACTTGTTTCTGTTTCGCTTCGGTAGCGAGTTTGCTAATTTCAAACCGAAATTTCATCGTATCCGCTTTTGATCACGGTGGAGATAATTTTGAATCGCACATTAGCCTTAATGATATTTCTGGAATGAGCTGGTATTATGATGGATTGTCCTGTTTCAAGTTGATGGGATTGCCCATCTATCACAATCTCAGACTCCCCTTCTATCACTTGAACAAATGTATCAAATGGTGAGGTTTTTTCAGTCAGGGCTTCCCCACTATCAAAGGATGATACAGTAACATCTCCGGTAGTTTTATGAATGATAGTCTTGATCACTACAGAATTTGGGACATATTCGATAATCTCCACGATAATAAAATTTTTACCTTTTTCTTGTTCGGTTTTTTCCACTTTGATTTTATTCAGATTTTATTCTTGGTTTCTCTTGTCCTTGCGCTTTTCCTATTTGGCTGCTCTTTTATCTCTCAGCATTTAGGCAGGAGCTGTTTTATATGATTTGGCTTTGCTTTTTCTTTTGACAAGATTTCTTATTTCTAGTGCCTGTTTATTAAAGTAAATGTCACTAATCTTTGTGCCAATGCTGTTACACTTGTATTGCCTTATGTTACATATATCACTCGTTTATGCCATTTTGAAACAATCAGAGTCCTCCAATCCTTACGCAAATCAATACTTATCTCGGAGCGAAGTCGAGAATATCTAGCAAATGCCTGCTTACTGGCATGATTACAAAAATCATAGTAACTAGCGATACTTTTTGATAGTAAGCCTTACCAGCAATCAACTGAGGGGCAGATGCTTCAATTTGATTAAGATTGATTTGATGCAGGGTATAATTAGCAAGAAGCAAATCAGAAAATTAAATAGCCATCACTCTTCCAGTTATAAAGACACCCCTACAACTATTCAGCGGATGATCTTTTAAGTCCATCTAATGAGGAATTGATGGTTTGAAGCTAAGTCCACAAAACAGATTTGGAATAGCGATACATGCAAATACATGAGATTTACAAATTCCCCATTTTCCAACAAAGCTCTTGAAATCGTTATTTGGTACAGCTGTTAGTTCTGAGCTAACATGCCGCTTGGTAGCTAAATAGAAAGAAATCTCCAATAGAATGGTGGGAAACTGAGCTTAAAAGAATTAGGTTAAAAAATGATACTAGCCACTCAAGCTGTACTGCAGATTTAGGCTAACTACAAGTCTTCCAAGTTTTTTCTGCGCCGATTTTTTAAATTCTTGTAGAATGAAGGGGAAAGTCCAGTGATTTTTTTAAATTGATTGGAAAGATGTGCTACGCTGCTATAGTGCAACCTATAGGATATTTCTGTAAGACTTAGCTCATCGTAAATCAGCAATTCTTTGACTTTTTCTATCTTATGAATGATGATAAAATGCTGTATGGTTATTCCTTTTACCTCTGAAAAAGCATTGGCCAAATAAGTGTAATCTTGACCCACTTTTTCACTGATATAATCAGAGTAGTTTTCAATTGGTAGTTCATCATTATTGTAATGGATCATTTCGACAATGACAGTTTTAATCTTTTCAATCAAAATGCTTTTCTTATCATCAAGCAGTTCCAATCCAGATTTCAACAAGTTTTTATTTAGAAGCTCCCGCTGCTCATCCGTAATATCCTCCAGTATTTCAACCATCCCTAATCTCACAAAGACGTGATGAAGTCCGAGCTTCTTCAACTCCTCTTTTACCATCATTTTACACCGTAAACTGACCATGTACTTAATGTATAGCTTCATACTAATAATCAATATGGTTTTATCCTAAAGGGCTTTTTTACCAATAAAAATCTATTATGTAACCTAAAAAAGGTAGTTTAAAATTACCAGATATGAATAACGGATATTCACAAGTTATGTTTTTATTATTAAAAACAGCTAAAAATAAAATTCAACTAAGCTTTAGCATTTATAGTCGTTTCTAAACCACAAAGTTTTTAGGTTCAATCATACATCTTTACTCAATCTTAAGTGCCTGCATATAAAATACCACAGCGAAGGATTCTCAATAATGTCGGACAAGAATCTCCTGAATCTTGAGCGAATATCCATCTAGTCCTGAAGGAAGGGACGCAGAATTTTCGGCTATCTAACTTGTAAAAAGAAAAAAGGAGAACTACCCTACTTCCCTTCCCAGACGTTATCGCCAGTGTCTTTATCTGGAAATCTACCATGTGGATCCAATGTGATTCGTTTGATTTTGCGATCTCCAAAATCAAAGACCGCATCATAGGTACGATTTCCATCATACCAAACACTCACTGGCCAGGTCAATTCGGATGTCGTTGCATCAATCATTTTAGCATTACTCATTGCTTTGAGCGCTGGACCCTCAGCCTCAAATTCAACTTTCAATACCACTGGCGAAGGCATCTCTCCTATTTGCTTTACGGTCACGATGGTTTTTCCTTGGCTTGAACTCACCTTCGAAATTGACCCTTCCACAGATTCGGTGGTAAATAACCAGTAATACCAGAACCACTCCAGGTTTTGGCCCAACTCCTGATTCATAAAAAACATGTAATCCCAAGGTGATGGATGCTTATATGCCCAGGCTTCGGTATATTTTTTCATCGCGGCGATTACCGCTTCATCACCGACGATTCCACCTAGCATGGAAAGCATCAATGGGGTTTTCTGATATGTTTGAAATCCGTAACCCGAACCAGCCTCATTGGCACTCCACATGAGCGGAGCCTCATCCTCAGATCCTGAGATTCGTCCGTAGCTTTGTCCCAAACCATCTAGATTATAGTCCACATCTCGGCTAGCTGCCGCAGATAAGATATTCATGTATTGATTAAAACCCTCATCCATCCAGCCATATCGCGTTTCATTGGTCCCCAACATCATCGGCCACCACTGGTGGGCAGTCTCATGGTCCGCTGCTCCCTGATTGGAATTAATTACCATTGGATACTCCATCCCTGCACTTGGACCATCTTGGAGCGTCAATTGGGGAAAAGGATAGGGCGCCCAAAGTTCAGAGTAGAACTCCAAAGCATGTTTGCTGTTTTTTAATGCTTTTTCAAAAAAACGAGCTCGCTCTGGGATATAAACTTCGTAGATGGGAATAGGACCTTTTCCAGGAATCATAGCTCGAGT
>JBLGAM010000061.1:0-18705 GCA_047612305.1 Planctomycetota bacterium
GACGACAGTAATAAAAAATCAATAAAATTCCAGCTGAATTATAGTTAATTATTAAGCTAAAACTAACTCTCCATCCGAACCTTCCGGTTCAAAAAATGAATTTGGAAAACTTTTCAACCCCAGACTTTCGTCTTGAGTTAATTCAGGCTTAAGATACTTCCCAAGTTTAAAGGAGTATTTAGACCAAAATTTCCGTATTACTCAAGCCAGCGCGATTCCCATAATTTTTGGTTCTTTGTACTGTATCTTGCCTTACGACTTCCCGCAGCTTTTTATATGTCTGCACTCCTCTTATAGAAGAGTTAGCTCGGGCTGGAAGAAGAATTTGAGTTTTTTGAGGTGGGTCCTAGGGTATTCGAGTGATAAAAAGACCGAGGATTGCTCCTCGGCCCTTCGTGTTAAGTATAAAGCAGTAAACTGAAAAAGTATGATTTTTTCAATCATTGAGAGGGTTATTCCTGCTTACTTTTTTGGTCAAAGTGCTTCTTGAGATCCTCCTAGATTGCTTTGTTAATAGTTACATTCATTCACATGCCGATTATCACCGCAGCATACTAAGCCAATGAGGAGGCAAAGGCTTCCGAACATACCACATTTCAGTGTCGCTTAGATAGTCCTGCAGCTGAACTGCTGCGGTGACAAAAGGCTTCAAATGAAGGTAGGCCGCCAATTTGGTAGTTTTGATTCGCACTATTACTTAGCTTTCCAAATTGAGGCATTAAAAATACAATCAATCCAAACATGAAGAAATGAAAAACACAAAACATACTGATACAAATAAGATAATATGGGATTGCCGTTTGTAATAAATTTTCATTTTCCAAAACAATTAATTGGTTTCAAAACATCTCTATTAGAGGCATTGGACAGTTTAGAAAACAGATTGGATTTTCACCCTTTTGCAAAATATCAATTTTCATCTTAACAACCTTTGGACTAAAAACACGAAAGAGTTTTTTGAGTTTTGGTATCCACTTGTTCACTCAATCATACTTCCACCAGACTGGTGCCTTGGTCGTCCAACTTCTCCCCTGTGCCCTTGCCGCGCAACTTCTACATTCAGCACTGTACGAATCATCAGGCATGCTGGGTATGTATTGACATGGGTCGAGGAGCTTAAATGGCACATCGGCATTTGTAGTATAGATTCTAGTTGTTTTGGTCTTGGCTACCTCAAAATAGCCAAGTACCGTTTCTTCGCTGTCTTCTACATTGAAAATGTTTCCAAATACAGGAGCAGGAGGAATATCAAAAAGCGATCCTTGGTTGTTGATGACTATTTTGATTTTCTCCCAATAAGTATAAGCTTCCCTAGTGATGCTCAATTGCTTTACAGTTACAAAGAATGGATATTGAAATGAATTATCTACCAAGCGTCTTCCCAACACAAAAGTTGAATTCCTGGTACTTGTCCCTGAGCCATCAAATAAATTAAGTCTATTTGGTTCTATCACATCCGAAATAAAGCAGGGAGGAGGTTGCGGTGGAGGAAAACCCGTTCCTTTTAACCATGCCAAAGGCCATAAATAAGTCTCCTCAATCGTCCACCTCAGGTAAATTGGATCTTGGGTGTCAGGAAGCGTCGTCTTTGAAAAGATTTTAAACACGTATTCAGGTTTATCCGTTCTGAAAAGTTCGTTTTCAAAAGTAAAACTGAGCACATCATCTGCATCTAGTTCTGGTACTTTTTCATACTTAGACAGGTATACTTTTCCATCCAATACTACTTCCAAAGCATAACTTTCCCCTTTTAGAGCCCTATAGCCATACAATTCATATTCCCCAGTCTTCAAACTGGAATAGGGGAACCTTTTACCGGATGCACTCAATACTGAAACCTTGGCATTTGGGACACCTCTCGGAGCTAATCCTGATAGCGCAGTACGACTTACATTCACTACCTGCCTTTCATCAACATCAGTGAATAAACCATAAATGACTAGCTGACCCTCTTTGGTTTCACCGAGAAAATCTAGCCTATCAATACAGGAAACAGTAAGCGCTAGAAATAGGCCAAATACCAGGACTGCGCGGATTGATATTTTTTGATTCTTGCTCATTTTCAGAACTTTACTGTGTAGGTGAATGAAGGGAAAGCTGATCCTAAAATCGAAATCTGATAAGGAACCAATCTTGGAACCCTTCCCTCTCTTTGGAAGAAAACAGAATAAGCATTTCTCCTTCCGGTAAGGTTATAGATGCTAAAATTGACTTTATCATCCCATTTTCTTACGAAGCCATTTGTCAGGTAAGAAAAGTCAATCCTAAAATAATTTGGAATCCTAAACTCATTCCTGTTTCCAAAATTGGGAACAGAAACCGCTCCAATGATATAGTTGGATGAAATTCCTGTCACCGGTCGGCCTGATGAAAAATTGACGTTGGTATTGAAAGTTCTGTCTTTTTTCACATGGAAATTAGTCACCAAGGAAATGTTGTGTGGTTTGTCAAAATTGGTTGCAAACCAATTTCCTTGATTGACTTGGATTTCGGGAAATTCTGAAGTGGTCCTGATAAAAGACCTGCTGAAGGTGTAAGCAAGCCAACCTGTAATCCCTCCGCTGTTTTTTTGGATCATTAGTTCAGTGCCAAAGGCAAGGCCTTCTCCCTGTATCAATTCTGTTTCCAAATGTGGATTTAAGAATAAGTCCGCAAAATTACGGTACTCTATTTGGTTGTCAGTACTTCGGTAGAATCCTTCAAAGGAAGTCGACCATTCATCTTCTTTGAAATTCCGGAAGTAGCCCAAAGAAGCATTGTGGGACCTTTGAGGAAGAATATAATTTGTGCTCAGCTGCCACAAATCAATGGGAGTCGGGCCGGTGGCATTGGAAATCGTCTGAAGGTATTGGTTCATCACCGAATAGCCTCCTTTGATGGAATTGACTTTGTCAAAAGTCCATCTAAAGGAAAATCTGGGCTCAATACCATTGTACTTGACGATATTCCCACTTTCAATAAAATCCACTCCATTGATGGTAAACCTCGAGATTGGAAGTCCTTCTTGATACCTGAAGATGGAGTCGGGCCCCTGCTGGGCATAATTAGAATACCGGATACCACCTGAGAATGAGAGATTTTCATTTGGGTTCCAATCTGCTGAGATATATGGGGCATATTCCATACCTCTTTGTTTTTGGACAGTTTCTGGCAATATGCCAAATTCCTGGGTCAAGGGAATTAAGGATTCCGATCTCATCTGGTATTGAATAGCTTCGGCTCCGAAATTGATATCCAATTTCTCCAAAGTCCATAATCCTGTTATTTTTCCTTGATAGTAATATAGCCCATTTTCGATTTTGGATGGGTCGATAGGAGAAGGTTCAAAAAAACCGTTGTTGAATGAACCGTAAGCGACCATTCCGACTAGCGAAAGATTATCTGTCAATAAATTCCTACTTGTCAAGGAACCTACAAGGTTGTCCCATTCAAATCCAAATTGATTGGAAAACCTGAAATAATCCCCGGTGTTTAGCAGGTTAAAGTCCAGGCTGTTTTTTTCGGAGAACTGATGGTTGATGCCTAAATAGATGTCATGGAACCTGATATTACTGTTTTGGATATCTCCTTCATCGGCCATGTTTAGCAGCCAATTGGCATTGGACAATCTAGTCGCCAGAAGTAGGGAAGTTTTTTCAGGCACAATCGGCCCTTCTATCATCAGTTTGCTGACGGCAGTGCCCAATGAAGCACTGCCTCCCCATTTTTCTTTATTTCCCTTACGCATTTCAATGTTGAGGGCAGAAGAACTCCTTCCTCCAAAATAGCTTGGAACAGCGCCTTTATACAAGGTGAAATTTTGTAAAGCATCGCCATTAAATGAGGATAAAAAACCCAAAGCATGGCTGTTGCTGAGTACAATCGTCTCATTCATCATGATCAGGTTTTGATCTGCCCGACCCCCTCGGATATTCATACCGGCTGAACCTTCTCCAACAGACGTAACCCCTGGCATGGATTGAAGTACGTTAAAGACATCCGGTTCGCCAAGAAAAGCTGGGACAAGCTTGATGTCTTCGATCTTCATTTTGGTCACACCGGAAATTGGGCTGCGAATATTTCTGTCCCTTTCATCTGCTTCAACAGTGAATACCTCTAACTCAAAATCCAGGTTTACAAGTCCCACATCCAATTGTCCATCCCCATACAATTGGATCTGATAATGAAGGGGCTTTTTTCCAAACTGACGAAAAACAATTCGGTGTCGTCCAGAATCTAAAGAAATAAAATAATACCCGTTTTGATCTGTGTTGTTTCCCTTAAAAAAACCATCAATATGTATGGCTGCTCCCGGAATGGCTTCCTTGGTTTCCAACTGGCTTACTTTTCCAGTCAAAAAATATCGGGCTTTCTTGGGGGAATCTTTTTGATCAAACCTCAGCTCAATGAATTCTGTCTGGGCTTGAAGATTGGTGATACAGAGGAGAAATTGGATCAAAAGGATCAAAGACCAAGGGACAAGGCTTTTGAGAGGCCCTCCAATAAGCTGGTTTTCAATTTTGGAAATTGAAAAAATATTTTGGTTTTTGACTGGCACAGTTTTTTGTGGTTACTAGGTCAATAGAAATGTGAATTGATGGTTTTACTCCTCCTTTCTTTGCCAAATCAGTAATTTTTGTTTTATCACAATAATCTTTTCCTAACCTATTCATAGAATTCCGACTAGGAATAAATTGATTCAGGAATAAGATGCAAATCCTGAAATAGGCCAACCTTAATTGGAATATTTTGGAGCCTGTTAAATATAGATTTTTTTTTAACTTACAGGTTGTCCATTTGTAAGCAAAATCCCATTAAAGTGATAGAAGGTTATGTTTGTTCCTAACTGCTTAAATAACTGGACTAGTTTTGTTGCCCAAACTAGGAACAAAATGAATTTGGAGGATCTTCAATCATCGTCTTGAGTTAACATACTTCCCAAGTTTAGAAGAGTATATAGACCCGTATTTTTTGTATTAATCAAGCCACCCCGATTCCCATAATTTTTGGTCCATTGAGCGATAACTACTGCTTTATCTTTAGTTGCCCAATTTAGCTTATTCAAGTAGATGGATACACTTTGGTTTATTTTTATGGCTCTACCACGAATTTAATGGAATAGCTATTTTTAAGCAAAAAGATGTTTACAGAGAATTTTTTCACAACACTACTCAATTTGGAGGATGGCTGGGTAGTTGAATCGATTAAATCAAATCTTACTACTGCTGATATTTTCATTCATATTAGCTGTAATTTAGAGCAACTGGTGGATGATCAGACAGGAGACTTTGCAAGGCATATGACCGTGCCCCAGTGCGTGAATGGCGGCATTTAAACACCATGCAATACAAGACTTATCAAATGCCAACTTCCACGAATCATCACTTCTGAGGGGAAAATAAAGACGGTCCAGCCCAATTGGGCTTCGGGGTACGAGCGCCACACGTTTCTATATGAGCAAGCGGTAATAGATCTGTTGAAAGCGAGTAAAACCCAGACCAAAACTGCCCAGCTTATGCGCTGCGGGTTCAATATCGTGAACCGAATTCTGCAATTAAGCACTGAAAGAGGCATGAAAAGAAGGAATTATTCGCAAGTCAATTTCGAGCATTTAAGCATCGATGAGAAGTCTTTCAAAAAAGGACATATTACATCACCGTACTAAGCCATCCTTCATCTGGATACGTAATAGATGTAGAGGAAGACCGAACAAAGGAATCTTGTAAAAGACTATTTAACAAGTCATTGACGGATAAACAGCATGAATGTGTGGAACTCTTATATCCAAACAGCCAAAGAAATTTTACCTAATGCGTGTATTGTCCATGACCGTTTTCATTTGGTGAAATACCTCAATGATACCATCGATAAAGTACCCAGAAGGGAAGTGAAGTACCATCAAGAATTGAAACATAGCCGTTACACTCTACTTAAGAATCCAGCGAACCTCTCCGAAAAACAGCGCAACCACTTTCAGTCTATAACAGATGCTAACTATGAGGTAAGTAAATCTTGGCAAGTAAGGGAGAATTTCAAGAGGTTATTAAGTTCTGGAAAGCTATTCGCCTGGCACCTGTTTAATAGATAGACAGTGGATGCGACCAGAAGAAAGGTCAAGGAAATAGACAAAGTGGAAACCATGTTCAAAAACCATATCTCAGGAGTAGTAAATGCGCTACTAACCAACCTAAACAACGCTATGGCTGAGCGACTGAACGGTAAGATCCAAGAGCTTAAAACCGTTGGAAAAGGCTACCAAACTTTTAACAATTTTAGAAATGCAATACTGTTCTTCCATGGTGGGTTAAATCTATATCCCCACTAACTTAAGGGTAGAACCATTTTTATATTTTCTAAGGATCAGGCAAGGCAAACCTATTCCAATGAAAACTGACTGGAAATAATTTGGGTTTAGATTTGGAAGTAGTTACAGTCTTTTAGCCGAAGAATGTAGATTTATTTATGGAAGACTCCTTAAAGACCCGCCGTGCTATGTTCATTAGAGTATTGAAGGTTTAAAAATCCCGTATTGAGTCATTTACCAAGTATACCCTCCTATTTCCGAGGTTTTCCAATGTTCAGATTTGTTAAGCATGACCTCATAACTGACTGTATCCTCTGAAGCATAAAACGTAACGCTTTTAATTCATCCGAAATAAAACTACAGAAAGCAAGGCATCTAAGTCTAATTATTTGCTTATACCTTTAATTTGATGGAATTATGATTTTTCCTGGGCTAAGACTCATTCTTCAACACAGCAATTTCAAAGAGTATAGTCTGATTGTCGCTCTAAAACATTCAAGTTTAAATCACGATGGAATGGTCAAACCATTATAGGCCTACTCTTCGTTCTTTTGGCTTGACCCAAAAGTAATGCTGAGCGTGAAGTAATTGCCATTGGGTATTTACAGTGAAGAGCTAGGTATGCGGGTGGTGCCAAGATATGAAAATGCTTCTCCACGCATGACACCGCCGGCCCGCTTCTATCTCCACCCACCGCGCCTTAAGGATGACCCCTTACAAAAACCTTCACTTAAGACCTGCTATAAGTGATTTGCCGCTCAGTAGGTGAATGTTGATTGAAATTTCAAAGTTTATATTTGAGCATGACCTCAAAGTGGTAAAACCATTCAATGCCCCAGGTGAGGCACAAAACCAGGGTTGGAGAGTAATTGGCTGATTCCACTCCCGCGCAGGATCTACCTTTAGAAAATGAAGTTGCGTGTGGGAGGATGGATAAGGATTTTCCCCTCAGGAAAATATAAATGTTTCATATTGCTATTATTTTTCTCACAGAGTAGTCATAGGATACATCAAAGCAAGAATTTGACGCAGTGTATTCTTGAAATGTGACAAAAACGTTTTTCCAACTTATTTAACCAAAAATCTATTTGCCAGCTTCATTAAATTCGTGGTAGTATCAAACTATTTTATCGATTAGGGACCTTACATAAAATTTTGCGATCAGTTATTGAAATAACTATTTACTAATGTGATTGCCCTGTTAAAATTCTCCATATTACTATAAATAGCAGTTAGACAAAAAACAAAAGCAATGGACTGAAAAAGCTTTACATATTTCCCTTGAAAGCTATAAGAAGCTATAATAACCAGAGCAGGGGCATAGTGAGCTGAGTAAAGAAAAGCGAATTCTCCATAGAACAAATGCAAGAGGAATTGAAATAAAATAAATAATAGAAGGGTTTGGGCAAGTTGGCTGATTGTTATACTTCGAAAAATTTTAATGACTCCTCCCAAAACTAATGTGACCCAACAGGCTATTGCGATTAAAGCCGAAATGTTGTAGTTAAAAAAAGTGGACACCAAATAGGAGTAACCTTCATCACTTCCTGATGTAATTTCTGAAAGGACCGCAGGATATATGAAAAATTCTATAGATCTTTTCATATATATAATCAAATATAAGGGAAAATCAGAAAAATTCTTCGGGATAACCAGGTAGCTTCTCTCTGATGCAAAACTATACATTGTGGTTAAGGGATTAATACTTGAATAGATGTAATTCGTTATTAAATATAAAATAATAACAATGGCAGATCCACTTAAAAGTATTTTTAAGGCCTTTAATCGACTGAAGGTTAGAAATACTGCAATAATCGCAACCATCCAATTAGAAACTGTAATTCCCAAAGTTGATGCACTACTGATTACCCAAATCCATTTTGATTTATTTCCTGTTGATTGAAGTAGGAAAATAATCGAAATCATTACTGCTCCAATCGGAAACGTTTCGATAACACTCCACCAAAACACGAAAGCTCCTGATGATAAAAACACTGCACTACCCAAAACAGAAGAGACTACGGTTAATTTAGTAAATCTAAGCGTTAAATATAGGGAACTGGAAACGATGGCTCCTGAAAGTGCAATCAAGAAGCAAGCAGCCTCTAAATAACAGAACCCAAAAAAGGACAATATTCGTAAGGAATGAAACATAAACAACGAAAAAAGGGGATGCAGGTAGTTTCTGGCAACTTGAAAATTTATTGATTGATTGTATACTCGTTCTATATCTGAACCGAACCATAAATTATCTTTGGTATAAAATAGCACGTGATGATTAGAAGCTAAACTCAAGGAAATAACTATGGCAATGAATGAGATAATAAGGACCACATAAAAATCAATAATTTTAGACTTTTTTATGGATTTATGCCAGCGAATAAACAATTTCAGCCTCCTAATATCAGGCATAATAATAGTTGGCTATAAGAATTAGAAATAAAGTAATCAATCCAGAAAAAAGACTTACTCTATCTTTAAGAGCAAATACAATAGGATCTCCATGGATTTCCCCACGATTAGCCAAAATAATAAATCTATTAGTCCAGAAAAGTAAAATCAAGCAAATTCCCCACAAGGCTTCTGGGAAGCTATAAAGAACAATTACTTCTTCCGAGTTAAGGTAAAGTGCCATGACCAAAACAGCAGTTAAACCTGAAGCTGATGCAATCTGACTAATTATTGGAAGATCAGCAACATGATATCCCCTTCCATTTATTTTTAATTGTCCATTGGAGTTTATCTCTACCAACTCATCAAGCCGTTTAATTGCTGCCAACGAAAAGAAGAAAAAGATAGAAAATGAAGTTAGCCAAAAGGATAAAGGTATTTCTGATGCCGTAGATCCTGCAAGTAGTCGAATAGTATAAAAAATAGCCAAAAGGCAAATGTCAATAATAATTAATCGCTTAAAATAACTGGAGTAAGCAATTGTAATAAAAAAGTAGAGCAATGAGATAATAAAAAAATTTGTATTAATACGAGATGCAATTAACATTCCTATTGACAAGAATAGAAAACTGATCCCCATAGCTACTATTATATTAATATTTCCTGATGCGAGTGGACGGTTTCTCTTTAACGGATTCTGACGATCGTGCTGAAGGTCAAACAAATCATTAATAATATAGATCCCCGAAGCAATCATACTAAATGCTATAAATGCGAATAAACTTTGAAAAATGGCTGTTTCAGTGAATTGATGCCCAGCCAAAAAAGGAATAAAGATTAGTAAATTTTTTAACCACTGATGCGGGCGGAGTACTTTATAATAGATTTGGAACTTGGATTTTGGAAAAATTAAATGCTCTACAAGTTGGAACTTTTTATCAACCCTCTTTCTCATTCTCACAGATGCATTTACCACTATAATTTTGCTTGCATGCTTCCACACCGCAAAGTCTGCCCTTGAATCACCCATATAGGCAAAGTTTTTACTTCCAAAGCGCTTACATAAGAATTTTGCTTTTTCCGTTCCTTTTAAGTTAGTTTCCCCATCTGATCCTTGCACTTCATCAAATAATTGAATGTGTCTTCCAATCTTATCTGCGATTAATTGATCACTAGCGGTTACTAAAATGGTTTTACCGCCAAGTGAACGCCACTTGATAATATAATCGATAACAATTTTATTGTATGGGAGTGTAGATAAATCTATGTTTGATTTATTAGCTAATTTTCTTTTGAATTCAGCTCTTCCTTTAAAAAGGCTAAATAGTGTAAGAATAGCATAAAAAAAATTACTACTTATTACAGACCAGAAACTCTCAAGCAAGAGATCTGTTTTTGTGAGGGTTCCATCTAAATCAACTACTAGATAATTATTTTGATTGTAATTTTTTACCATATTCGGCGAATATTAAATAATTAAAAAAATAATATATATATTTTCATAAAGGTGACCAGATAATATTATATCCTATTTGAAATATACATCTTATCGTTATTGACCATTCTGGTGATCAAATTGTGAAAGATGGTTTCTATATTCTGAGAGCGATTGATCCGGTATAAAAACTCACTTAAGTAACGATTAATATGCCTTTTGCTCACCCAAGAACAAGTCGTTCGTAACCAAGATTTCACTTGATAGATCATGGTATGAATTGCTTTAAAATTCAATCCCAATTCACTTGGAACCTGTTTGATTGTGTAATCCTTCTCGATCAGTCGGTATCCTTTCCATTCATCTGTAATCACTTGAGCGGCCTTGTCTATATGGCATTCAAAAATCGGCCGAAGAGATTTTGCTGAGAAATCCTTGATTTTTAAAGCATAAAACCGTCTTACTTTTCCTGCCTCAGTAAGCTCCACGGCGCGCACTATCTTCTTTTTCTTGCCTCCATAGCTCCTTCCTGTGTGTCCAGCTTCTTGGCCTCCTACTACAAACTCATCCACATGAACCTCGCCTTTCATTGGGTGATTTTCGCCCGATTTCATTGCCTCACGTACTTTATGCATGAAACTCATTACTGTTTTACGATTAATCGCATAACGCTTGGCTACATACATGGCAGAGAGTCCTTTGGTACCATTACTCATCTCAAAACAGATATAAAAAGCCTTTACAAGACCAAACTTGACTTTATGGAACAACGTTTCTGCGCCTGCACTTTCAGTATCGCTGCACTTATTACAAGTGCGTGCATGATCCTTCCTAATTTGACTATCCTGATGACCACATTTACGGCAAGTAAATCCATCCTTCCATTTGAGCTCTGCCAAATATCTCTTGCAGTCTAATTCCGTTTGGAAGGTTCTACTAAATTCTATGACTTGTTGCCCTTTAAAAATATCCATTCTTTGCATTTTTGATAGCATAAACATATAAACTTAATTGGACACCTCTATTTTTTTAATTAAACTTCTGTTGGCTGTTACGAAACTATATTGTTGTAGTGGATCAAACACTTTACCCTTAAAATGTGGTATCAACAGCAATATCTCACTTGAAAATGATTACTATTTAACTTTTTAAGTAATTTTAAATTGCAGTTACCTGATATTTAATTCAGATAAAACTCCTCCAAAGAAGTTTCCACAAATCCACCCAAAGACTTCTACAAGTACTATACTAACTGGTGGTTTACTTATTGTATCGGAGCTATTTTACAATGCTGAACAAGGTGATGTGTTTGCCCAGCGTGAGTAATCTGCATACAATATATGAAATTATTCTAGCAAGTGAAAATGACTTATTTAGAGAAGTAATACACTAAAAGAGCAGGAGCCCTCTTTTCCAAAATATCAACTTTTTTTGCAGTTATATAAGAAAGATGTGCGAGTTTAGTTGATGGAAAACAGAGGCGGGACCTTACCTTTTCAACTATCACCATTCTCCACTAAACAAGATTCAAAATTTCGAAATGAGGTGTTCGAAGTTTATAACGTGGTCAATAATCCAATTCCAGTACAAATTACCAATGCGGAGTTTTAGTCTGATGACCCACATCAGACGGCCACACCTGGAGGACATTCATTTTCGATTGATTTGGAAGTATTAAAAAAAGAGGAAACTGATTCTGCTTTAGCAGCAATCACTTTTGCGAAGTTAGGAATGGCTATAAATGAATCTTTTATTTCCTGATAGAATGGGAAATACATCTTCAACCTGATCCGTCCGGTTACTTAGGAACACCAGAATAGTGATAACACCTAGGTTATACCTTTAGATACCCCTCCCTTTCCGGAGTACACTTCCAGTCAGTCGGTCCAATCCGGTGCAGCAGCTCAGGTTCTTACTGATATTTTTGGAGATAATTAATCCTTTATTGATAATATGCACCTTTCTAAAGGAGATATTAATGGCACTGCAAGGAGCTTCAAATCCTTTTATGAGTTTACAAATGATGTGCAGCGATCTCCATCCTGTATGGAGGAATTCATTTTCGTACTGAATCGAGGCTGGTGTAGATCCAGGAAATAAAGTTGGAAAAAATATCGCTAAAATCAAGTTCAAGTAACTTGTTGAAATTTGGAAAAAAGTTCAGAAGTGATTCATACCTTTTTCATTGGGGGAAACCATAAACTTGCCCCTGACCTCAGCAAGGCAAGCAGAAGTCAAAGCTTTTGTTACTCTGGAGATTATCAGGAGGTATAATTGAATTGATTTTTCAATGGTAGGATCTTACAATTTTTTTATCGTTTTAAACTTTTCCTTTCAATTATACGGTCAAAAAAAATTGCTTGAAATCTTTACGTTCTCCACTTCTTTGTGGTGAAAACAGATCTGATTCCACCCTTTCGAATTTACAACCATTTTCCAGAAGATGCTGCTGCTGCTGGGCAGGTAAGAAATTGAATTCGTATTCCGTCTTTACCGAGGTTTCAGATAAGCTATCGTAAAAGCAAGCTAATCCCTTGAAGATGGAGATCTTGGTGCCTTTATCACTGGCTCCAAATCAACTCCGGATTATTTTTCAATGGTCAGATCTTCCAATTCTATCCGTATGAAATTCAGATTGACCCCTTAGGACCACTTAAATTTTGTACCTTAGCTAGACGTTGTTCAACCATTTCAAGATGATCTCGTTTTACCACTTTAGATCATTATGAGCATTCCGTACTAGGGTAATTCAATTCGACCCTTTGCCACAAAAGCAAAATTTTAAAATAGGTCGATGAACCCCGAGATAACCCTTATCAATTTTTAGTTAGCTAATAAATAACCTTTCACAATAATGAAACTTAAAATAACCATACTCGAAGTAAAAACGGTCAACGATTTTGATTTCTACTGGAAACAGGAGGACTATATCAAGCTCCTCGATGAATTTGACTTTCCAGATGCAGCTAAAAGTAAACCCGACGACTTGGTCGACTTACTCTATATGGCAATCAGTGATTTCGAACCTGATGAAGCTGCTCGAGTCCTGTTGAACTACAAGTTGGGCGAAGAGCTGAATGAAGGTCAGATTCATTCCATTTCCCACGAAATGATGAAAGACAAAGTGGCGGAAGAGTACCGAGAGCCAGCTTTGCACTTAGATTTATTCTGTATCAATCAACTGCTCTACAAAGCCTATAATGGCAAATTCCCCAATACAGAGGCATCTATTATAGACCTTGAAGTGATTCCTTCTACTCCCAGCGATCAAGAGATGACCAAAGAGATTTTGATCAAAGCCCTCAGTGCTGGATTAAAGGATAATAACCTGATCAAGCGACTCTTCACGGAGCAACTTAACGGAAATGAAGAATTCACCGATGCTGCAAAAACAATTTGGAAAGTAGAACATACCGGCGAAAACACCTATCAGCTTGTTACGTCCAAATACTGGGTAGACCGAGAGGATATTTCGAATGGCGAATACGAAGCTGAGATTCTGTTTTTTGAGGGGGAAGATTAGATTAAAAAAAATAACTCCTCAGGAAGCCTGAGGAGTTAAAACCATCATCAAAAGGCAAATTGGTATTGCATCACCAGCATTCCTTTGCGTGGTTCTGCCTTATTTTTAATTAGTTTATCACTAGTACCTATTGCCAAAATAGGTCGGCTTTGGTAGTCTAGTGAGAGCTTAGAGCGATGGCCAGCTTGCAGCCAATTGACTCCTATATCATATACAGTGAAGGGATTGGCCACTTTTTCATAATCGGAAACAATCAATTGGGCATAGGGCTGGAGCGTACCGCTATCTCCAAGTAAATCTTTGCGCATCAAGTAACCTACTTGGGCGTAATAGACTTGCCCCGTACCGATCAGCGGGAAATTATTCCCTGGACCATTTGCAGTTCCGTTAGCATTCATTCCGTTTGCAACGTTGATTGCGCCACCATTCCGTAGGTAGTTTGGGCCAAAGTCATAATTGATATATGCCACATAGCCTGTAAAAGCAGTTCCTTTTGATTTATCCAAAGGAGTATCGATAAATACATCCACGCCAAATTGATTACTTGGAGCAAGTATTTTCACACCCTGAGAAGTAGTTCTGTATTCCATGGCATTAGATTGGGTGGAAAATCCAGAACCGAGCGCCAACACTTTTTTCTTTCCTAAATAGCTCCCTGTCATGTATGGAAACTGGTTGCTTTCCTTATCCCAAAATTGCCACATGACATAACCTTGATACTTAAGCTCAGGTGCAGTGGTGCTGAAATAGGCTTGATTTGCAACGCCATCAGGCAAAGTCGGCACAGGACTAAGGGAGGTTTGGATCGGGAAAGGATTAGAAACCGAAAAGCGGTAATCCAATTGACCCAATTGCCCTTTGGCATAGACGCCAAGCATTCGCACAAATTGATCCGAGATATCATTTGTGGATTCCTCTATAAAAGGTAAGTCCATTCCCAAAATTGTTCCTACAGAAGAGGAGGAATACCGAACTGTTCCATTCACCCCATGAAGCCCCGCTCCTATGGTCAGCTTCGAAGGGATGACTGCATATTCTCCCGTGACATCGTGTAGAAACAAACCCGGCTTACGTCCTGAAAGCGAACCGAAGCTGTTGATTCCAAACTGCGTGTAGATAAATACCTTGTCGGTTAACTGACCAAATGCTTGGTAACGCACACGTCTCAATCCTACATCAAAACCGTTTTCTTTTGGCGTACCAAATACCGTTGAGCCGGGATTAAAATCCGTATATCTCACCCATACTTGTCCCAAACCTGTGCCTCTGATGTAGTGTGTCTGTGCATCATTCAAGAAGATTTTCAATTCCTTATCCTGTGCTTGAAGCGAGTGCATCAAGAAGGATAGGCAAAACGAAAACAACCCAATGATGCTGTATTTCAAGTTTTTCATCTTTGATTTTTTTGAATTAAGCATGAAATTCCTCGAGAAACCCCCAGAAGGGATTTCTCGAATGAATTAAACCTAATGGTTTAGATTATCTGATTTTCTGAAGTTTACGCGCTGCAAGTTCATGATTAGATACTGCTACGTGCTTCTCTAGTCCGATGATCTTAACGGTACCTCCATTATCCTCATAATCATGTTGGAAATGATGTAGATTTTCCATGACCGAGTGATCAACCAATTTGGTGTTTTTCAAATCAATGGTCACATTGAAACCTGCAGGAATTTCTTCAAGCTTACGCTTGATACCTAGGTAGTTTGAGAAAATTGCTGCTTTGTCAATTTCCACTAAATAGTCATTTCCTACAAAAGAAACTACTGTCGGAGCTTTGAAAAACGAACTAATCGGTGTTCCGTTGATGACATGGAAGATCATTTTTAAAAGGATACCAGCTGCTATACCTACCAAAAGATCCTCGAATAGTGTAAATAAGATAGTCACTACAAAAATAGCCAACTGCTCACGACCTATCCTAAAAGTATTGACAAACTCCTTTGGATGAGCCAGTTTGATACCTACGGTAATTAACATTGCCGCCAAAGCTGCATTTGGAATCATCTCGATGACCGGCGTTGCGATGAGTACGAAAATCAACATAAACAAGCCGTGGAAGAAATTAGCCCAACGTGTTTTTGCGCCGCTATTTACGTTAGCAGAACTACGGGCTACTTCTGAAATCATAGGTAAACCACCTAGGAAGGCGGTCAAGGTATTTCCCACACCCACAGCGATCAAATCTTTATTATTGTCAGACTTACGCTTGTAGGGATCGACCATATCAATCGCCTTAACTGTGAGGAGCGATTCCAATGATCCCACTAGGGCAAACATGATCACATATTTGATGAACGTTCCAGTCATCGCAAACCCACCAAAATCTGCATTGTATTTAACATTCTCTACAAAATTGCCGATATGAAGCAATGCATAGGCGGGTTCAGTATGCTCAAAATCCATTAGAATTTCTGCTGGAATAGCCAAAAGCAAAACCACAAGCGGAGCTGGTATTTTCTTGATTTTAGCATTCTTGATATAAGGCCAACCCATCATAATCGCAAGTGCGACGACACCAATCAAGGAAGCTTTTGGATCCAAATTCGTGATAAAAGATGGAACGGCCAAGATCATATCGACGATGGATTTCCCTTTGTAAAGGTTAGGGTCAACATCCAGTAAAACAGGAATTTGTTTCGCAATAATGATAATACCAATCGCTGCAAGCATCCCATGAATCGCAGAAAGCGGGAAGATATCAGCTAGTTTCCCGAGTTTGAAAACGCCGAAAAGAACTTGAACTAAACCAGCTACGACCATTGCGCCAAGGGCAAATCGCCAGCCGATCTCCCCTCCTCCAAAGTCTGCAACAGCTCCCGCCACGACTACGATCAATCCAGCAGCTGGACCTTTGATCGTCATTTTAGATCCTGCGAAAATACTGACTACAATACCACCGATGATTGCTGTAAGCAATCCCATAATCGGTGGAAAATCAGAAGCCTTTGCAATCCCCAAACTTAGGGGCATTGCTAATAAAAACACTACGAAGCCAGCAATGGCATCAGAAGAGAAATTCTCTTTTAATCCTTCCCATCCGTCTTTTGGAAGCGAAATCTTGGTTGATTTTTCCATATTTTTCAAGGGTAGTGTCTACCCAGTTATGAGTGAAGAATAACTTATGAATTGGCTTTTGAAGCCAAGTGTTGTTTGTGGAATTGATTTTTTTTGCTCAGGGCTAAATCTTCGGAGCTCAATGATGAAATCTCTCGATCCACTGTAGCTCCCATAAATAACCTGGCAAATATTCTGATTGTGACAATACCTTCCATGACGAAAGTCAAGGCTGCAATCGCTGCCAAGAGAAACTGATCTTCATGGATGTGAGAAAAGAGCAAATCTTCCCCAAGAAAAGTCGGAGAAAGTGGGAAGCCCATTAATCCTAGTGCACTGAGTAGAAACATAAATGCTACGATTGGATACTTGGTGACATATCCTTTGTAGTGATGAAGACCACGCTGACCAGTTAAGCGCTTCAGCCAAGCAATGACCAGCAATCCTGAAATACCGAAGAAGATTACTCCACTGAGGTAGATTGCCACTTGAGGCCAAGCGAAGAGCTCGTTTTCTGCTATCGCAAGCACCATCCAGAAGTGGTTTAGAATTAGTAGAATCCAGCTCAATCGAGCTGATTCTCGCTCTGAGAAGGCTTTCAACACCATCATTAAAGCAATAAATCCAAAAATCACCGGTAAGTAGACATGTATAGAATCGGGAATCTTAATCCCTGCTACCAATAAGCTAAGTCCTAAAATATAGCTCGGAATGAAGTAAATCAGAACTGTTTTATAGCTCAGGAAATCCAAACGATGACCTAGATTCTTCATTGGTCTAAATACCAATCGGTTCATCAATCGGTCAAGGTTCCACTCTTTCAAGCTCCAGATGTAGCAGGATATGATAAGTCGGGAAGTAAGACCAGTTTTTACAGACTTCGCCTTAGGTTCAAACCCATAGAACTGCTCCCGAATCAGGTAGCTGACAATCGAAGGGGAAACTAAGAGCTGATAGGTTCGAAGGAACGCATTTCCTGCAAAGTGAATCAAAACTAAGGTTTCCAATCCTAAAGCCACTTCGATAAACATGATCCCGATTTGAGTCAGGGAAGCATAGCCAATTTGGGTTTTCACAGAAGTCTGAACCCGAGCGATCATTGTCGAAAGTACTGCTGTAGTCAAGCCAATCAGTCCGATAATAATGCGAACTCCGATCTGATTTTCCCAAAATGGAAAAGTTCGAAGCAATAGAAACACGCCTAAATGCACGGATAGCGAGCCATAGAAAATCGCAGAAGAAGGCGTCGGACCTTCCATCGCTCTTGGAAGCCAGGAAGAAAACGGAAATTGTGCGGACTTGGCTGCAGCTGCTAGCAAAAGCATCATGGAAATGAATAAACCAATCCCAGAATGCCCCATGAGGTGCTCATGAACCAAATCGGCATTACTCAACTTAAGAAAAGTCACATTCTCATGCCAGAGATGATGACTCGCCCACATGGCTAGGATCATCCCCACATCCCCAATTCGGTAGATCGAAAATACTCGAATTGCATTTTTTGTAGGAAGATAATTATTCCGATAAAATGCGATCAGCAAGAATGAAGAGATTCCCAAAACTTCCCACCCTATAAATAAGGTTTCAAAATTTCCCGCCAAAACGGTGATATTAAACCCTAGATAAAAGAAGAGAACTGTATTGAAAAATCGCTTATAGCCTGGCTCACGATGCAGGTAGTACCTGCTGTAGAACGTGATCAAGAAAGTAAGTAAGGCTCCAACAGCAACATATACTGCACCTACCCGGTCGAAAAAGAAGTCTATTAGAAATTCAAAATTTGAATTTCTATATAAGACAAATTCTTTCACGTTCACCGTACCAAAACCCTCAAGTCCCCACAATACCAACAATACCAGAATGCTGATCAAATTAAGTCCAGCAGTGTAGAAAGCTACTTTTGAAAGTAGATTTTCCCGACTTTCGGGAATAATCAAACTCAATACAAAACCAATGAGTGGTATCCCAATCATCAATTGGATGAAGAATGTTAATTCCATTAGATTGAATCGATTA
>JBLGAM010000062.1:0-18279 GCA_047612305.1 Planctomycetota bacterium
TATCTTTCAATGAAGATGGAAATATGCTAGTCACCTGCTCAATGGATAAATCCATGAAGATTTGGGAAACGGCAGAGCGAAAGCTTCTGAAAGTCATCGATAAAGCAAGAAATGCCGGACATGGCACTTCTATTAATAAAGTAGTCTGGAGTACTTATAACGGGAATATTATTGCCATTTCCGATGATCGTACCATATCTATTTGGCAAATACAAGTAAACAACGCATGAAGATCACACCTACTGCCATCCGGCAAAAATCATTCGAAACTGGATTTAGAGGTTTTGAGAAAAAAGAAGTCAGCTTATTTTTAGATGAAGTCAGTGAAGTAGTTAACGCGCTCCATAAAGAGAATATGGATCTGAAAACTAAACTCCAACACACGGAAGCCGAAGCTAAGCGATTGAAAGATGTGGAGGATTCACTTTTCCGCACGCTCAAAACGGCGGAAGACACAGGAGCAGCAATTATCGAAGAAGCAAACGAAGCGGCTGATTTGATTATTTCAGAAGCAAATGAGACTGCTAAAAATGCCACTTCAAATGCAAATAAATTGCTGTCTGATGCAAAAAGACAGGCAGAGCAAGATGCTGCAACCTTGATAAATGCTGCAGAATTGAAAGCTAAGGAGACTATTGTAGAGCTTAGAGAGAGTATGCAAGGGTTAGTAAGGTCATATGATGGTTTGGCGGAGCAGCGGGAAGCAATGGTTAAAAGTCTAAAACGAATCGCTCAGGACGCCTTGAATCAGATTGATTTGTCAGACGCTCATTTCAACCGAATCGATGCCAAAGCTCACCAGCGGGCTATTGAGGAGCTGAGTAGATCACAAGCATTTACTTTTGCAAATATTTCAAGTTTGGATCCTGCTCCTGAGATTCAGGAAGAATATGTGGTCGAGCCTAAAAGCGAAGCGGATCCTTTTGTGGAAATGGAAACTATTGAGGAAGACCTCGAACTCGAAATCCACGATGAATCACCAGATTCTGAAATGGAAGCAGAGGAAGAGCTTTTAGAAGATGAGTCACCGGAAATAGGTGACAATTTAGCGCCCGAAGAAGTGGTTACTATAATAGAGGAGGATGAATCTGAGGAAGAGGAATTGCCTGAATCGAAAGTAAAAATTGAAGCACGACCAACTCAGGAGGAGCCAAGCAAAACACCAGAAGATTCTAAAAATCAATCGGGATCATTCTTTGACCAATTTGATTAATGGGAAAAGTTACGCTGGAAGGAATAGAGTTTCATGCCTACCATGGAGCATATCCGGAGGAGTCAATTCTCGGAAATCGTTTTACGGTTGATTTGGAGTTAGATACTGATTTCAAAACTGCAATGGAGTCAGATGCGCTGAAAGACACGGTTGATTATGCCAAGCTTTATCAATTGATCAAATCTCGGATGGATGTCAAAGTGAAGCTTTTGGAGCATTTGGGACATGTGATTGTTCAGGATATTATATTAGCTTTCCCAGAAACTAAAAAAGTTAAAATTATACTCAAAAAGCATCATCCTGCACTAGGAGGCTTGGTTAAGCACTCTGCAGTTACTATTTTTTATCCGGAAGACTATCAGTAAATAGATGTATTCAAAGGCAGAAAGTTCAGCCATTAGAAAGGAGTTTTGGATCAAATTTGGGCAATATATGAAACCAGTTCCGAGTGCTTCTGGATTCCGAGTGAATTGGCCAAACTACAAAACGGGAATCCGAGCCATCTATTTTCGGATGAAAACCGAGCAGGAGTTTGCTTCTATCGGGATAGAGATAGGCCACAAGGACGAGGAACTTCAAGAGCTGTATTTTATGCAATTCAAAGAGCTGAAGAATCTGCTGAATAACAGTCTGAACGAAGAGTGGGATTGGAAGCTTCTCACTACCAATGAGGTTGGTCAGTCAATATCCAGAATTGAAAAAGTACTTCCAGGAGTCAATGTGATGGAGGAATCGGATTGGCCGGAAATTATAGCGTTTCTTAAACCCAGAATCATTGCCTTAGATGAGTTTTGGGATAATGTGAAGCCTGGATTTGAGGGTTTTTAAATGAAAAATGGATGACAGTTAAATTTAATGTCATCCATTTGAGCAGGTAGCATTCCTTAATAATTTATCCTATTTGAGGCTAGCAATGAGTTGATCCAAGGCGGATTTTATTTCTTTTAAATTCAAGATCTCGTTAGCAGTCAATAAGCCTGTCCCAGTGCCCATCCATAGTATTTCGTTGGTTTTAGCATCCTGAATAAGAAAAATCAATTTGCCGTATTGTCCGGATAAGTTTTTTGGAGGTGCGTAGGATACGTACCCATCCAATGTCGCAAGATCCCAGAAACTTATAGTCTCTCTTTCAAAATACACCGAAGAAATAGCAGATTGGACCAATAATTCCGGATTTTCAGCTTCTGAAGAAAAACCATTTTCAGTCAATTTCTTCTCAAAAATCCTATTGAGCTGAGCGATATCCTTGGAGGCATCAGGCTGTTCGATGACTTTAAATGTTCTTTTATTGGCAAGATTATCAGATTTACTCACCTGATCAAAAACCAAGTGATCACTTGATTTTGGATCAGAAGTGACAGATTCTGAAACTCGACAGGAACCAAGTGCAAAAACAGCGAGAAATAGTATAAAAAGGCTTTTCATAGAAATTGAGTTTGGTCGTTAACTAAGGTAGTTCACGGAAAGTCAGGAATTTTGTTTAAAAAGTAAAATACCCTTTATCAAGTGATTAAAGTGATTTTTTCGTGTAGGTAAACGTTTCGATTTGGGATTCGGATCCATCCGAGATATTGACTTGAAAAATCAACTGATCGACCTTTCGCTCAACAGTCATCCCGTCGAGCCAAGCCTTATTTTCACCCAACTCGATGAGCTGAAAAGCCTTCCAATCTTCCTTTTCTTCCCAGCCCATAAGATCCGCCCCAAAATGCTTCAGCTTCATGGTCATGCTTTCGCCCTCCTGAACGAGGTGCATAAATTCAGAGAATACCAGCTGCCCATTTTCCCAAAACCGAAACGTTCCAATCATATGTCCATCCACTGCCGGCATCCACACTTCCTCACATTCCCCTCCTAAGCCAGGCCCTGTCCAATCCCCAACCAGCCAGCTCAGGTCTTCAACTTCGCCTTTGCCCGGCATTTGGTCTTATTCAAGCTGTTGCACTTGCGCAGTAGTACCCTGACTAATTGTAAGAAATACAATGATGATAATTAAGAACTTCATAGCTATTTGATTGGGTGCTATGAAAATACAAAAAAAAAATTATTCTTGATCATGCCGCTTTGGAAGGTCAGGATTAATGAAAGTAAAGCCTCTTGCTTCATCACCCTCAAAGAAATCGATGAGCATCCCCATTAAAAACATGTAATGACGCTTTTCGATAAGTACCTGAATCCCATCGATCTCAAAATGTTGATCCTCAGGTTTGGGTTTATCAAAACCAAGTGAATAAGACATTCCCCCGCAGCCCCCACCTTTTACACCTACCCGAAGATGATAATCTGCTGGAATATTTTTATTTGTCATGATGTTTTTTATCTCTGACTCAGCTTTTGGAGTGATTTTTATAGGAGTGATCATGGTTGGAGAATTAAATCCTAAAAGATTTGGTTCGTTTAGCATTCAAATTTATACTTACAATACTATTCTTGATGCTATTAATTATGCAAATTCGAGGATAAAATTAAACTATGGAATACTTTGTTGATTTATTGAAAATCTTGCTTCCAGCAGGAATTGTACTTTACGGGATGTATTTAGTTGTGGTATCATTTCTCTCCAAAGAGCGAGAGAAGATGATTGTCGAGTTAAAAACTAAAAATACGGAAGTAATTCTCCCTATTCGTCTTCAAGCGGCAGAGCGACTTTGCCTTTTCCTTGAGCGCATCACGCCAAATAATTTAGTGAGACGATCCAATCCTACGGCCTATACTTCAAACGAATTGTATAGCCAACTTATGAACGAGGTCCGTGAGGAGTTTAATCATAATTTTTCTCAGCAAGTCTATTTTTCCGAGGAAACTTGGGAAGCGATCAAGCGGGGGGTAGAAGAAGTGACTACTATTGTCAATCTGAGCAGACAATCTATTGATGCTGAAGCGAAAGGAATAGATCTTGCCAAAGCGATTTTCGCCACTTCACTCGATCGACAGAATGATACAATAGGCTATGCGTTAAAACAGATAAAAGCTGAAATTAATATTTATTTCTAGAAATGGAGAAACGAACTATTAAACTCTTAGAAAAAGCGAAATTATTGTTTGGAAAGCAGGTAGACGCCCTAGTGAGACAAGAAGAAAAAGTTCGTGAGCTCTTGGTTAATGTTGGAAAAAAAATTAATCAAGCGGGTCAAAATCAATATGTGAAGAGATTGATCGAACCAGTTTCAGTTTTTATCCGAATGGTCAAATCTCATTTAAATGGTGAACACAAGCTCTCTGGGAGCACACTTGGACTGATTATCCTTGGACTGGTTTATTTTGTTTCCCCTATTGATATCATTCCTGATTTCCTCGGTTTTTTTGGCTTTGCGGATGATTTTTCTGTCATCTTGGCGATATATGCCAAGGTAAAAGAAGAAGTTGGTGATTTTTTGGATTGGGAGAGAACTCAATCAAAGTAATGCCTGTTGGTCTGCAAATAACGATTTAAAATGTTAGACCAGTCTATTAAACTAATTACTCCCGAGTTAATTGAAAAAAGTCATACCTATCAAGCGTATCGTGAGATGATTGATGAACTTTTAGCCGAAAATAAAACTACAGGCTCCATTCATACTGAAGCCTATCTGGACTACACCCGGATGAATGTGAAGCGAATGAATCGATGGGATAAAACAGCTAAAGTTTCGTTAGAACTCGAAAAAGTTATAAAATCCTTTGATACGCCTCAAATTTGGCTTATAATTACAGAAGCGTGGTGTGGGGATGCGGCTCAAAGCATTCCATTTTTAGTAAAGCTCGCAGATTTGAATCCTAAAATTGAACTGAGATTGATTCTGAGAGATGAGAATCTAGAGTTAATGGATGAATATCTAACCGAAGGGGCGAGATCAATTCCAAAGTTGATTGTCCTGAGTAAAGACTTAGCTCAAGTGATGGGTACCTGGGGTCCAAGGCCGAAATTTCTTCAAGACCGGTTAAAAGCTTACAAGCTAGATGCATTGGGGGTTTCTCCGAAAGAATTTTCTGAAGGAACGCATCTTTGGTATGCTAAAGATAAAAATGAATCGTTGGAGGGAGAGTCAATGGAATTTTTATGTCAATTTTTATTTTATGAAAATCGCTATTCTAATTGGAACATCTGGACTGGTAGGCATGCAGTTACTGCATCAATTATTACAAAATCCAGTATATGACTATATATTGAGTATCGGGAGGCGAAAGTTATCTCTAAAGCATGGAAAACTGATCCAAATCTCTGGAGACATGAATATGATAAATAGCTGGGATCTTGATTCGAAACTATCAGATCAAGATCTAGGTGGTGAAAATCATGGTATCAGAGTAGCCATTAAAGAGAGCACGGCAGAGATTCACGCTTTCTCGGCATTAGGGACTACAATCAAAGAAGCAGGATCCAAAGATAATTTTATTGCCATCGATCATGGAATGGTCATCCAATATGCATTTTGTGCAAAAAATTTGGGAGCTAAGAAATTTTTTAACGTATCTGCTTTAGGTGCCGATGCAAACTCGAAGATTTTCTACAACCAAGTCAAAGGTAAGCTAGAAGAAGATTTGAAGGGAATCGGATTTGACTTTCTTGGGATATTTAGACCTTCGCTTTTGTTGGGAAATAGATCCAATTTTAGATTAGGAGAAGAGTTTGCCAAATTGATTACCAAGCCTTTGATTTTGCTGAAACTTTGGAAAAATATGCGACCGATCTATGATCATCAAGTAGCAAAATCGATGGTCATCAAGGCATTAGAAATAAATTCATCCGCAGTAGAAATAATCGAATCAGGCCAAATGCAAGACCTAAGTAAATGATTGTAGTAATACAGCGTGTTGCCGAAGCTTCGGTGAAAATTGATGGTAAAGTCAAATGCGAAATTGGTGTAGGATTGCTAATTCTTGTAGGGATAGAAGAAGCGGATGCAGAAGAAGATATTTCTTGGCTTTCCAAAAAGATTGCCAATCTTAGAATGTATCCTGATGATAATCAAGTCATGAATAAAAGCATCATGGACGTAGCTGGCGAGGTTTTATTGATCTCGCAGTTTACGCTCCTTGCCAGCACCAAAAAAGGGAATCGTCCATCATACATCAAAGCGGCGAGACCTGAGGTTGCCATTCCACTCTATGAAAATTTCATTCAGACGTTAGAATCTGAACTGGGAAAACCCATTAGGACTGGAGAATTCGGTGCAGATATGAAAGTCGCACTTATCAATGATGGCCCTGTGACAATTCTGATAGATAGTAAGGATAGAAAATGATTTTTTTCACTAAGTTGAAGTTCAAATTGACTCAACTTATTCTTGTCCGATTCCATAATTCAAATCCACCAAGCAAATGTGCTCTTCAAAGGGACACATATTTTTGACCAACTTTCCTTTGACTGGAAAGTAGGTAGTCATTGGGCCATAGTTGGCGATTCAGGAGCAACCTTGACTGCTTTTCTGGAGACGCTACGTGGAAACACTATTGTTTCATCAGGTAGCATTCAGCGACTTTTTGCGAGCGCTTATTTGGCTGATAAGCAAGAAGAAGGTGCGATCCATAGTTATCGTGATTTGATTGCCTATGTCTCTCAGAAATATAAGTTTCGGAATCGATCGAATCTCCAGAATTTTTATTTCCAGCAGCGATTTAATTCTTCAGAATCAGATGAAGCTTCCACAGTTCGGGAGACTTTATCGGAGGTCCAAGCGAAAATCTCAGGTGTATGGAACCTTGAAAACGTCACAGACCTTCTCAGATTAAAACCCTTATTGGATAAATCCCTCCTAAAACTTTCCAACGGAGAGACTCGCCGATTGGCGATTGCTTTGGGGTTGATGAGCCAGTCGAAAATCTACCTGATGGATCAACCGATGACAGGTTTGGATGTAAAAAGTAGAGCGGAGTTTGGGGAGATTTTGAAAGTGATGATCTCCAAAGGTATACACCTACTACTGACTACTTCGGAGAATGAAATTCCAAAAGGAATTACCCATGTGGCCAAATTGAGTAGTGCAGGGATTGGGAAGACTTGGCTCGCAGATGACTTTCATCTAACGTCTAATCATGAGCACAGACTTTCTTACGATTGGGAGCTGTTGGATTCTCTTCTGCCAAAAAGGTCAAGTGAAAATACTGAAGTTATTCGCTTGGAAAATCTCAGTATTAAATATGGAGAAAAACAGATTCTAAAAAATATCAACTGGGAAATAAGATCAGGAGAGCGCTGGCTACTGAAAGGATCCAATGGCTCTGGGAAATCTACTTTGATCAGTTTGCTAATTGGAGAGAATCCACAAGCCTATTCCAAGAATCTATGGCTTTTTGGGCGCAAGCGAGGTACTGGCGAAAGCATTTGGGATGTGAAGCGCCCAACTGGTTTTGTAGCCCCAGAACTCAGTCGATTCTTTCCTACCAATCAAACCTGTCGTAAAGTCATCCTTTCGGGACTTTTTGATACGATGGGCTTATTTAAAAAAGTGTCTGCGGAGCAGGAAGCCCTCGCTGAATCTTGGATGAAACTCTTCCAACTCGAATCATTTGCCAATATTCCAATTAACCGACTTTCACTGGAAAACCAACGCTGGACTTTACTTGCACGAGCGCTGATTAAAAAGCCCCAACTCTTGATCCTCGATGAGGCCTCTCAGGGAATGGATGAATTTCAGCGCAGACTTTTTAAAGACACCGTGCAGCAAATCTGCGACCGGAGTTCAATGATCTTGATTTATGTCAGTCACTATGCTGAGGATGTGCCTGAGGCTGTGGATCAGATTTTCGATTTGGGATAAATTTTTTCGAAAATTTATCAATTAAAAACAAACTCAATACGATTAGATATCGTATGTTTGATTAAAATTGTAATACTATGAAAGTCACAGCTTTAATTGAAGATGAATTGATCCAAGAGGTCATGGTGCTCTCAGGCTCAAAGAATATTACAGAGGCACTTAAAATCGCTTTGAATGAGTATCGATCACGAAAGAAAATGCGTGACATTTCTAATTCAATCGCTGCTGAACCATTAGAGTTCTACTATGGAGCGGCTGAACTTCGCGATTTGAATCAAAAATGAATCGGGTACTCATTGATACTTCCGTCTGGATTGAGTTTTTCAAGGCAAATCCAGCCTATTTTGAAACTGGATTGGAGCTGATTGATAATGCTGATATTTTTTCCATTGAGCTGATTTTTGCAGAATTGATGCAAGGAGCCAAAGGCAAGCGAGAAGTGGATATGATTCAAGAGTTTTTTGCGCAGATGAAGATTCTAGATAGCCCTGGATTAATCTTTCAAGCTGGGATTTTTTCGAGAGATCATAAGCTTTTGGATCGGGGAATAGGATTGATTGATTCAGTAATTATTTCGACAGCGATTCGATTTGACTTGGAAATATGGACATTGGATAAGAAGATATTGGGGTTTTTGGATAGTAAGAATGTGTTTAGTAAGGATTTTTAGTCGTCTGAGCTTAAAAAGGATTGTCTAGCCCTGAAAGGGCTGAATATCTCAGCGATGGGCGTTAGTCGATATTGATATTGATCACCATTTTGTTCCAAGCCCTGAAAGGGCGACATCAAAAAAACAGAATCGTGCCAGATTTCATCAGCCTTGTTTTATGAAAATCGACAGGACGAATTCGGTTATTGATACTCTTTGCTGGTAGATTTTGATTAATTATGAAAGACTGTGACGCCACATGCTGTTGGCAGCTGCCGTCCCTGTTCAAAGTCAACTTTGTCTTGAAATCAAATGTCGAACTAAAGTCTCGGTCGCCAAAGTCGTCACGTAGGTCACACTCGTCCAAAATGCAATGTTAACAGGGAGCCAAACAATAGAGTCAACAATTAATTTGTCCCAGTTAAACGGCCATGTCAACATGAATGTCATTAGTTCTTTATACCAATTTGTCGAACCCCACGTCACAAGAAAAATTGAACCAAATGTACACGCAAATGTGTAAACAATCAGGAAGATGACAGTCCGTCGAATAGAAATCTTATGTCGTATAGTCATTTGTGAAATCGTCCCAGGACGGTTGCTGCCAACGTTTGTGTTTCAGCAGTGGTGCCTAATCGAAGCCACGTCCTGTCCCATGAAACCAAACGTTGAACGAAGATAAAACTTTAAACTAACTCGTCACGGCATCATTGCAGAAACAGGCTGCTGGGGGCTGCCCCGCAAGTTGTTACTTCATTTTTAATGCAATTGAATCAATGTATATTTCCCCTTCAATTTCTTCATCAGTCGGCACTACAATTGTTTTAGGTAAATTGTCCGGAATCATATTTTGTCGCAGGTGCAGTCCAAATGGATATTCACAAATCAATTTATCAGTCGTCCAGTTGGTCTCGACTCTCTTGGATTCTATAATGTCGATATAGCTGTCCGCTATAACTTTAAGAATGTGTCCTAATTTGTTTATCCTGTGTTCTGGTTTTAAGTAAATTTCGGTAACCGCTTCACGAGGTTCATCAGATAGTGAGGGGTCTTCTCCAAAATTCAAAATGTTAATTCTTACTAATTCCTTTATTTGTTCATCATTTAAAACTCCATTGTCGTCTCCTAAAACTTCATAGGTGTCTGATAGGTACAATTTCTGTCCATATCTTCTATTACAGTCAAGTTCTAAACAGGAAAATGGTAAGCCTTCAAGTTTAATACCCTTGGCCGAAGTATTTGAAAAGTCACCTTTCTCAAAGTCAAATTTTGCAATAAAACCAAAGTCATCGTTTAATGAGTCCGCATACCAAAATTCCTTATTAAAAGTCCTGATGTCATTAATTTTCTCAAAGTCAATAAATTCAAAATTGTCTGCCTTGTCAATGTTAAATAAATCGTACTTGTCCGCTGTCGAGCAACTTAATAGTATAAAGGTCAGTAATGTTATTAGTTTATTCATCTTCCCAGCGGGGTTGCCCACAACGTATGTTATCCGAAAGTTCTTCAATTTCTTATTCCTAATTACGACTTGTGAGAATTTCTAAAGATGAGCTTCGATTTCCACTGTTCACGAGTCAAAAACCTTGATCTTAGAACTGCTTAGAAATCAATCTTTTCTATCAGTACCCCCCTAAACATCACCTCATTGTCACTCACCCTCAATTCTTTCCCACTAGCTGTAGTCACATTTTTGAGCGTTACTTCCTTGGTGATGATATAGGGAAATTTTTCCTTATAGGAATCATCTGTCCTATCTGAATTGAAATTTCCGTAAATAGCTAGGCCCTGATAATTGGCTGGATGGTTGGAGTCATCGATATGAAGGTTTTCGATGAGGATTTGTTCTGGCATATAGCAGGTGTATCCGAAGTCATGCTGACCAGAATTATACCCGTTTATCAGAGCGCCACTTGCTGGCTTGCCACCATTTGGAATAAAAGTACAGTCACGGATAATTAATTTCCCCTCCCAAGTGCTGCCGTAGTCTGATCGAAGGTTGATCAGGCTCCTGCCACGGATAATTGTGTTCTCTACAGTGAAGGTTCCGCTGCCAATGGCATTAATTCCCATGTGTCCGAGCGTCGAATTGCGGATGGTGGCATTAGCTACACCCATGTGAGCATCGAAGCGGGAAAGAATGCAGTTATCGAAAAGTAGATTCTTACTGTAGTTGGAACCCATGATTCCCCAATAGGTGCTGTCATCGATGTCATTTGTCTGGCTACAGTTGATGAACGATACATTCAAGGCTCGGTTCACTATAATGTCATAAGTACCCATGGTTACCGGCTTCCCAGCTGTGCCTATGGTTGAGTAGGTTTTGTGCCCCGTGAGTATGGTATTCTTCACGGTTACGAAGGCAGCTTTGCTGATATTAATGAATCCGTTGTAGGGAGCGCCATGGTCTCCTTCGCCAGTGACGCGGTGTTCCAAGGAATCAACAATCACATTGGAGCGCTGTATGGAGATATTTCGGCTGTAATAGTTGTACTTCGATTCCTCCTGATTGACAATCGTGATAAATCGACCTCCTTTGATAGTCAGCGTCTTTTCATCAATTGGTAGTGCAGTAATTTCTGTGATCTGATCGAAATCCCAAATGATGGGCGCATTGCTATCTACATTCCCATCTTTATCTACTAGAAAAATATCTGTTTGCGAAGCTCCATTGTTTTGGTTCAACCCAAATCGGATATACTTCATCTCGTTTGAATTGGTGACAGAGATCAAGGAAGGACCTGGAAAGGAGACGTTGATTTTCTCCTGATTTCGCTTTAGTGAAGTCACTCCTTCGATTTTAGACGATTTGAGGCTTGAACTGACCAAGAAAATAGAAGCATTTCGGTTTTCTACTTCGGTATCATTAATTATAAAAGTGGCCGCCCCAAAATCAGTGTCAGTTTGGATGATCGCTGTATGCTCTTTTCCTCCAATGTAATAGGTGGCTCCATAATCAGCTTTGACGCTAAGGCCCTGTTGGTTGGCGAATGCGTGAGTTGCAGCGATGGCTTCCATATCATCTACTCTGCCATCACCTTTGGCTCCAAAGTCGCTGTAGGAAACTACTCCAATGGCTTTGAATTTATCGGTATCCACTTGGGAGATGTTTACAAGTGACAATTCAGAAGATTGCAAGCTTCCTTCAGAAACCCATAATAAAGGAAATCGCACCGGCATATTCCGGACTATTTCAGGATTATCAAAATTCTCATCTAGGTCCTTCCATATCTTTAAATAATCCGGTTCATCCAATGCCAATCCGCCAAAAAGCAGAAAAGGATGTCGTACTGGCCATTCTTCCCAATACATTACATCTTTTGGATAGGACCAAAGAGATTTATTTTGAACAAAAGGGGCTAGAAAGGAAATTCCTAAGCCTATACTTCTTCCATTTTCTGCCGTGAATTCAAATAAATTATCGGCTTGAGTTGAAAGCACTTGACAGATCGTAGTCATGGCATCCAGCGTAAAAAGTGAATAACCATAAGGTTTGGTGCGGGCAAGTTCCAAAGGGAATGACCCATTTTCAGCCATTTGATCCGGGAGTAGTTTGGTTTTATACATTTCGCGGCAATAGGCTAATACTTCCTGATTGCCGACCAAGTCTGCAAAAACTGCCGCTTGCATCGCCCAACAGACACTGTGATTATTGCCATTATCCCGCTCAGCAATTCCATATGGATGGGTGTAAATCCAGTTCAAATAGTCCGAAAACCAAGATTTGATCTTATTTAAATCATCTGGAGCCAAGCTCGTGGAGGATTCTATTGCCTGCACGGCTTTGGCTACTTCCATCAGATGGATGGTGTCAATGATCCCAATTCCCCTTCCAGTTACTACGCCTTTGATCGCTTGGCCGTAAAGTAAATTTGGATTCATTCGTGTGTCGGCTTCTATAAACCAGGCCCGAAGATGCGGAATCAAAGCGGCTGCGTACTCTTCTTTTCCTGAGACCAAATAGGCTGAAGCCAATGCTCCGGAAATTTGTGAAAAACGAATCATCGCTTCCCGATGTGCGGTGAAGTTATCAGGATTCGTTAAGCCATCTCGGCGTATGTAGGGTCCATTCGGGTCTTCCGGATTTGGCCACCAGTAGTCTCCTTCGGAATAGAAGTCATTTTCCCCGCCGACACTTCTCGGAGAGGAGGAGGCAGTAACCGTGATTGGAGCTAGTTTTTTATAGGTTTCAGCTAATTTGAGTACACGTTCTGCTTCTTTATCAAAAAGTGGATTGGTCTGGGCAATGCTGAATTGAATTGTGGTCAATAAAAAGAAAAGGAATATAAAATGGTATTTGAGTAAGCTCATTTTAATTTAGGTTTGGCAGCTTTAGCTTTCACAGCCTCATTTCTGAAAATGGTGATGTCTCGGATCAAGTCGAGTGGAAGAGGTTCGTCTAGGGGAAATTGAATCGCTCCTTTGGAGGTTTTATAAAGAGCTAATTCCTTTTTGAAAACTTGAATAGGCTTGCTATTCGGGTAGAAGCCAATGTGTTTTTTTGCAGAAGCATAATAAACCAAAACCTCAGAGGTTCGGATTGCGGGCATATGATAGCTGATGACTTCTTTGGTCTCAGGCACTACAACAGCCAGAATCGTTTCTCGGATCGACTGGAGTTTAGCTTGAATAGCTTCAGGTTGCCATCTGAAATATTCTGCAATGGAAGAAGCTTGCGGATTCATCATCATTTTGCAATTTAAAATTGATCGATTATAGTCACCCCAGCATCTCGAAATTCATTCATTTCTGTCAGAGCTTTCGCCCCTGCTTCCAAACTGATAGTTCGGCCGATCAATAATTCCGGATTCATTTTTCCCGAAGTAATCATTTGCATCATCTCAGGATATCTCCAAGCTTGCATACCATGACTTCCATAGATTTCCAGCTCCTTTGATAGCACCAAATTCATTGGAATTGGACTATTTATTTGGTCTGCAAGCAGAAGTCCGACTTGAATGTGTTTGCCACGCTTTCGTAAGCAAGAAACAGAATTGAAAAGAGTAGCTGGGCTTCCCAAGGCATCAACCGACACATGAACTCCACCATTGGAAATTTCTCTTATTGCTTCGACTACAGCTATTTCTTTGGCATTTAGGGTAGCTACAGCACCGATTTGTCTGGCTAGCTCCAACTTCTTTTCGTCAATATCTATCGCGATTACGTTTGCTCCCAGCGCATTTGCAATCATAATTGCAGATAATCCAACTCCACCGCAGCCATGAATAGCCACCCATTGTCCTCCGGTAACTTTGCCCTGATCTACCACAGCACGGAATGAAGTCGCAAATCTACAGCCTAGGCTTGCGGCAGTTTGAAAATTCATGGATTCTGGGAGAGTAACAAGATTGATGTCAGCACGATCGATCGCCACATATTCAGCGAAGGAGCCCCAATTAGTAAATCCGGGCTGAAACTGATCATCGCAAACCTGATGATTTCCGGATGCACATTCCGGGCATTTGCCGCAGCCAGCGACAAAGGGAACCGTCACTCGATCACCGACTTTCCAATTTCTGACTTCGGATCCAACCGCTTGAATTATTCCTGCAAATTCATGCCCAGGAACATGTGGAAGCTTGATATCGGTATCATGACCCATCCAGCTATGCCAATCAGATCGGCAAAGTCCAGTAGCTTTCACTTCAATGACTACCCCTGATTTAGAAGGAGAAGGATCGGGAACTTGAGTAATAATAGGTAAGGATTGGAAGGATTCGTAAAGTATTGCTTTCATTTATTTTTATTGTAGTCGTTTCCTAAAAGACTGTTTAAAACAGATTCTTGCCAAGTTCTGAGCTTGAATGCCAATTCTTTTGCGAGGTCTGGATAAGTGTTCTTTATATCGTTGGTTTCAGCTGGATCAGTGTTCAAGTCAAATAGCTCTGTTTGAGTAGCACCATTTTTATTTTCCCTAAGTACGAGTTTGAATTGATGGTCAATAATTGCTCGTGCACCTTCAAAATCTGACGAAATGATATCCGTTTGCACATAATTTTTAAAATCCCGAGTCGCTTTTCCATTCATCAACTTAACCATGGGTGAGGTGCCTTCTTGGAGCTTTGGATCCAAATAGGGCAAAAGATCCTTTGAAAGCGTATCTCGGGGACTTCCATTCCAAAACATCATTGGCTTTTCTCTTGTCTTCTTTTTTTCAGTAAAATAGGTCAAGAGATCTATTCCGTCTATAGGGCGATCAGGAAGCGAAGATCCAATAATTGCTGCTAATGTTGGGAAAATATCTGCACTATTCATGCTGGCCTCTGTCTCGAAAGGTTGGGGAATTATTCCCGGCCATTCCAAAACGCTTGGTACGCGAATTCCTCCTTCATAAATACTGCCTTTGTCTTCACGAAACGGGACTGTTGCGTTTGCTTCAGCCGGCGTACCATTATCTCCAAAGTACCAAAGCAGGGTATTTGTGCGAAGCTCATTTTCCGATAGGTAATTTCGCAGATTGCCTATACTTCGATCCATGGCAGTGATTTCTGCAAAGCGCTCTTGCAAGACATCCCGCTGAAGCCGAGTAACTGGAAGTCCGGTTTCATTAGAAGTCAAGCGGACTTGCTTTGTCCCAAAAGTATCTGGTAAATCAGCATACAAAGCCAAATCTTCGGGAAGACCGCTGTAAGGTTCGTGAGGTGAACCGTACCAAATGACTACAAAAAACGGCTTTCCTGCTGCTTTGGATCGTACAATAAATTTAAGTGCTTCTGCTACCAAAATTTCCGAGCTTTCTCCTTCAAAGATTTCAGGATCTGCTCCATTTCTGGATAGAGCTGGATTTAATTCAAAGAAATTATCGTGAGAAAGCCATTCATCAAATCCCATCTCGCCGGGATTAGTAGGAGATTCTGCTTTCACCGGGCCGAGATGCCACTTTCCGAAATGTGCCGTCGCATAGCTTTTTGCCTGCATTAATTCCGCAATACTGATTTCTTCGGGCCGGATCGAAAAGCCTGGTGTAAAAGTACCATAGCGGTTTGGATGTCTGCCTGTCAAAATGCTTCCTCTAGTAGGCGAACAAACCGGTGATGCAGAATAGAAGCGATTCATTCGAACTCCTTTTTTTGCTAATTCATCCAAAAATGGAGTTTTTAAATAAGGATGTCCGTTATAGCCTGTTTCGTCCCAGCCATGATCATCGCCAAGGAGCAGGATTATATTTGGAAGTTCTTGGTTGAGCTGCTGCGCAAAAGTGGAATAGCTACTTCCAAAGAAGACCCCAACCAGTAGAATGAATTTTAAGTATTTAGAGTTTTTGATTTTCATGGTCTGCTGGCAATGTGGCTATTACTAAAAAAATCAATTTAATCTAAATTTTTTAGGGATTTGCAATCAGAAATCTTTCTATCAGGCGGAATTTAAAATCTGCTTTTGTAGATTATAACGTCTTTCATGAATTTCATCTTTACTTGTGACCATGGCTAATCGAAGGAGATTTTTACAAAAACTAAGTGCTGGTTTTCTGGCCTCTGGAGTATTTATTGGGAATTCATCAGCTGTTTTTCCAAAGTCAGCGATTGATCATTCGGTATCCGAAGCTGATTTTTGGAAAGAAATCAGAAAAGGGTTTCCGCTAACTCAGGAAAGAATTTACATGAACAATGGAACATTCGGACCAGCACCATTTCAAGTAAGCCAAGCGATCAATGACTGCATGGACGAAATCAACCGATCGGGGGAATATGGACATTTCGATCAGGAGCGAGCCATGCTTGCGAGTTTTTTAGGTATTGGTACTAATGAGCTCAGTTTGACGCATAATACTACCGAAGGGATAAATATTATGGTTTGGGGTTTGCCTTTACAAAAAGGCGATGAAGTAATCCTTACCACCCATGAGCATGTGGGCAATGGCCTGCCTTGGCTCAATCGGGCCAAATTAGAAGGGATTGTTTTGCGGACTTTTGAGCCTAAGGATACGCAGGAAAAGAATTTGGAGGAGATTAAAAAACTAATCAATTCCAAAACTCGGGTGATTGCTGTTCCGCATGTGACTTGTACCACAGGTCTCGTCTTTCCAATAAAAGAAATAGCTGACCTTGCCAGGTCAAAAGGGATTTATACTGCAATAGATGGAGCGCATGGAGCAGGAACATTTGATTTAAATATTTCGGAATTGGGTTGTGATTTTTATGCGGGTTGTTTTCATAAGTGGTTACTTGGGCCCGCTGGGACTGGGTTTTTGTATGTAAAAAAAGAACTTCTGGACGAGCTTCAAGCGATCCAAGTAGGAGGCTATTCGGACGACGGTTGGGATATAACTGCTAATCCACCGGTAATTCGTGGATTGAATCCAACTGCCCACCGGTATGATTACGGAACACAAAGCCGAGCGCTTTATGTTGGTGTAGCTGCTGCGGCTAAATTTCATTTAGAAATAGGGAAGGTTAAAGTAGAATCCAGAATTCGGGAATTGAATGATTATTTATATATCGGACTGCAGGCTATGGGTGGTAAGATCCAAATCTTGACCCCTGCAGAAAAAGAATCCCGAATTGCCATGATTTCTTTTAAATCAATAGATATGAGCTATCAAGAAATAGCAAAAGGTCTGTCAAATGAAGGCTTTCGTATCAGACAAGTCCCTGAAAGTGGAGTGAATGCGATTCGAATATCCACACATATCTATAATTCAAAAACTGAAATAGATTCTTTAGTAGCCTCATTGGAAAAGGTATTAGGGTAAATTTGATTTGGAAAATAACAAAATGAAAAACGATATAACATTAGCTGAGGCTCAGGCTCAAGTAGATGAATGGATTAAGACTGTTGGTGTTCGATATTTTAATGAACTCACCAATATGACAATTCTGATGGAAGAGGTGGGTGAGCTGGCGAGAATCATGTCTCGAACCTACGGTGAGCAATCCTTCAAAGAGTCAGATAAAGGTCGAGATCTTGGAGACGAGATGGCGGACGTGCTTTGGGTATTGATCTGCCTAGCTAATCAGACTGGAGTAGATCTTACAGAGGCGATGAAGAAGAACTTTGAAAAGAAGAATATCCGTGACTTGAACCGGCATAAGGATAACGAGAAACTGAAGTAAATCAATAGGATTATCCTCAATGATGCCAGCAATCTTATTTGCTTTGCTTTTCTATACGGAAGACCGATGACCGATGCTGACCAAATTCAGTTCTTACCCTAATTTTCTAAGGGCCATTTCTATCTACTGGTAAAAAAGCGGATATACATTTAAATTAAATATACCGGCAAGAAGCTAATGCAGGCGTTACTACACGACTTTAAGATAAAAAGTCATTTCTAAATAAACCCTAAAAATGAGATTGCAAGGAAAAATAGCCATCATAACCGGAGCTACAAGTGGTATGGGAAAGGCCATGGCCGAACGATTTGTCAGCGAAGGTGCTTCCGTAATTTTGAGCGGTCGTGATGAGCTTCGAGGTAAGGATTTGAAAAAAAATCTAATTCAACAGGGCGGAAAGGCAGTTTTTATTGCTGGGGATATTTCTAAGATTGCTGTGAATGAAACGCTCGTTCGCGAGGCGATTCATAATTTCGGGAAACTGGATATTGTTGTGACTAATGCAGGGAAGTTAGGAATAGGATCGGTAACGGATATTTCATTTGAAGAATGGAATGAGACCATCAGCACTAATCTGAACTCCGTATTTTATCTGAGTCGGTTTGCCATTCCTGAGATGCAGAA
>JBLGAM010000063.1:0-18218 GCA_047612305.1 Planctomycetota bacterium
TCCTCTACATTTGACATTCGCTCCAATCTGGTTTTGTTGGTTTGTGTTTCAGTGAATTTTTTTCGTTCCAATGCGTTTTCGAGTGGAATAGAAAGTACTTCGCTTAATCCCAAACCGAACTTTTCACTTTGATTATATCCTCGTCGCTTAAGCTTCAAAGGATGTAGCGGGACAGGAACAATCAATGTCCAATCGAGAAAACATTTACTTTCGATCAATAATCTCCCATAAAGAATTCCAAGCTCTTGTGCGAGTTGAGGCTTGTTTTTATACTTCAACTTATGCAAGATTTTTTGACTTTTGCCTTCTTTGGTAAACTTCAAATAAGCCATAGCTCTTCCTATTTCACTTAAGCCTCTTATTTTATCAGTAAGATCATTGTCTGTAGCTCGGAGATGATAACTTGTAACTGGAAGCGTTCCTACACAAATTGAGCAGAGGGTGTTTTCCCCATCAAAGAGAGTCCTTCCACAGAGCTCACAGTTTCGCGGAAAAATTAAATCCAAAAAATCTTTGACAAAAAATAAACGCATCGCTAAAAAGCCTTGTTGTAAAATCCTACAGATATATTCATGGTATATTTGTACTTCTTTGTTTCCTAAACTGTTAATTTAATGAATCCAATAGAAGAATTCAATGAATATCGTAGCAAAATGAATGAAAGTATTCTGGCTGCAGATAATAAAGTCATTAAACGTTTTTTCAACCTAGATACAAACGCCTATTCAGCCGGTGAAATCGATGTAAAAACAAAAGAAATGATCGGGCTAGCATGTTCCATGGTTTTGAGGTGTGATGATTGTATCAAATATCATTTAGAGAAATGCTATGAAATAAAAGTCAACAAGGCTGAAATATTTGAGGTTTTCTCAATTGCCACACTTATTGGAGGATCGATCGTTATTCCCCATTTAAGAAGGGCAACTGAATATTGGGAAGAATTAGAAAAAACAAGTACACTATGAAAAGAGATTTAGAGCTCGAAAAGCGTTGGTCCAAACTGCTGGATGGATTAAAAGAAACTATCGGAAAGAAACCTGCGGACTTAAACGGCGTTCTCTTCCTTATTGGAGTTCAAGAACTAGGGCAAGGCACGAAAGTATTCAGTAAAGAACAAAAGCAGGATTTGATTCATATTGCCATTTGCAAAGTCTTAAGTTTTGCTGGGTTTTATGAGATTGATTTTATGGATCAAGATGGCTGGCCTCACTGGAAATTAATTAAAGAACTTCCAAGCTTCGACATACTTGAACAGGAAAAATTTCTCAAAATCCAGGTTTTAGAATACTTTGAAAAGGAATATCAAATTGAAATTAATTAATCAGTGAAAATCATATCCTATAACGTCAACGGAATTCGTGCTGCAATGAACAAAGGATTCATAGATTGGCTTGTGTCTGAAAACCCAGATATAATTGGTTTACAGGAGATTAAGGCTGATTTATCTCAAATAAACCCTGCTATTTTTGAAGATATAGGCTATGAAATCTATTGGTATCCTGCAGTAAAAAAAGGCTATAGTGGTGTAGCTATTTTGACCAAAATTAAACCAAGATCTATTAAATACGGGATGGGTTTATCAAAATACGACGATGAAGGAAGAATGCTTCAAGCTAATTTTGATGATTTTAACTTTATCTCAGCTTACTTCCCATCAGGCACCACGGGTGATGTCCGTCAAGACTTCAAATACGAGTTTCTTGATGATGTTTCTGGATATATGCAGGATCTGAGAAAGGAACATCCCAAATTGATCTTGAGTGGTGATTATAACATTTGCCACAAAGCGATTGATATTCATAATCCTATCTCTAATAAAAAGAGCTCTGGGTTTTTGCCCGAAGAAAGAAATTGGATGGATAAGTTTACGAAATCTGGGTTTATTGACAGCTTTCGGTATTTCAACCCTGATCCACATCATTACACTTGGTGGAGTTATAGGGCGGGATCTCGTTCCAAGAATTTAGGATGGAGAATTGATTATCATATGGTAACCAATGAATTGCAGGATAACCTGAAAAGCTCCGTAATTTTACCAGATGCGATACATTCAGATCATTGCCCAATTGTTTTAGAATTAAACTAAGAATTAGACAATAAGAACATTGTTTTTGAACAAAATAATAATGAAAACCATAAAAATTTCAATTCCATCTCTAATTGAGAATATTAAAATTATTGAAAGCTTCATCGACAATGCCAAAGAAAGCTTTGAGATTAATGATGATATCTATGGGAACATTATGATATCTGTGACAGAATGTATCAGCAATGCCATAATCCATGGCAATCAAAACAATAAAGAAAAGCTAGTACACTTAGAGCTTACCGTAGAGAATAACATCCTACGCTTTATTATTGAGGACGAAGGAAAAGGATTTAATCAAAGTGAATTGACAGACCCAACCGCTCCAGAAAACATAGAGAAAACTGGAGGTCGTGGGATATTTCTGATCAAGCATTTGAGTGATGATGTAAAATTTGAAGAGAATGGTAAGAAGACTGTTTTATCATTCTACATGAATTAACCATGGCGATTCATTTCTTCACAGAGAAAACCAAGTTTAAACTCCCAGAAAAACAAAAACGAAAAACCTGGCTAAGAGAATTAGCCATGAATGAATCCTTTACGATATCGGAATTGAATTATATATTCTGCTCAGACGAGTATTTACACCAAATGAATTTAAATTATCTGGAACACGATACATTAACCGATATCATCACTTTTGATAATTCGGAAGAAGAAAAAGAACTGGCTGGAGATATTTTCATAAGCATTGATCGTGTTAATGAAAATGCCAAAAAACATAGCGTTGATCAAACCGCAGAATTGAGTAGAGTAATTAGCCATGGTCTTTTTCATTTGGCAGGATATAAAGACAAGAAAAAAAACGACATAGATCTAATGAGGGCAAAGGAAGAATTTGCTATAAAATTATTTAGTGAAATATAAAAGTTCCACGTGAAACAGTCAGACAAGCATCAAGCTTTAATGTAACGTTCCACGTGGAACACTTAAGAAAAAACAAAATGTTTCCAATATATGATATCATAGTGGTGGGAGCGGGACATGCAGGCTGTGAAGCCGCGCATGCTGCTGCAAAGATGGGCTCCAAAGTCCTTCTCTGTACTATGAATATGAATACCATAGCACAAATGTCATGCAATCCCGCCATGGGTGGTGTGGCCAAAGGTCAAATTGTTCGGGAAATAGATGCTCTTGGAGGAATGTCTGGAATAATTTCAGATAAATCCATGATCCAATTCCGAATGCTAAACCGATCTAAAGGTCCGGCAATGTGGTCGCCAAGAAGCCAAAATGATCGAATGAAGTTTGCCGAAGAATGGCGATTAGCTTTAGAGCAAACCCCAAATGTGGATTTTTGGCAAGAAATGATTACAGGAATTACTACGCATCAAGGTAGAATTACTGGCATTCGGACAGGTGTCGGTATTGAAATTCAATCAAAATCTGTGATTTTGACAAATGGCACATTTCTGAATGGTATTATACATATTGGTGAAAAACAATTAGGGGGAGGAAGAACCGGAGAATCAGCAGCAAAAGGAATTACAGAGCAATTGGTGGCATTGGGTTTTGAGGCAGGCAGAATGAAAACAGGGACGCCTCCAAGAGTAGATGGAAGAAGTCTAGACTACAGTAAAATGGAAGTTCAGTATGGCGATGAAAATCCGGAAAAATTTAGCTATTCTGACACGACAACTGCGCTTACTAAACAACGAACTTGCTGGATAACTTATACCAATAAAGACGTCCACTCTACTTTAGAGGAGGGTTTTGACCGATCTCCAATGTTTAATGGAAGGATTCAAGGACTTGGACCACGGTATTGTCCATCCATAGAAGATAAAATTAATCGATTTGCGGAGCGTGATCGTCATCAGATCTTCGTAGAGCCTGAAGGATGGAATACTGTCGAAATGTATATCAATGGATTCTCCTCTTCATTACCAGAGGATATTCAATATAAAGCTATGCGAAAAATAGCAGGTTTTGAAAACGCAAAAATGTTTCGTCCTGGATATGCCATAGAGTATGATTATTTTCCTCCAACACAGCTAAGACTGACATTAGAAACACAGCTAATTGAAAACTTGTATTTCGCAGGTCAAATCAATGGTACAACAGGTTATGAGGAAGCTGCTTCCCAAGGATTGATTGCCGGAATTAATGCGTCCTTGAAAATCCAAGAAAAGGATCCATTTCTATTAAAAAGATCAGATGCCTATATCGGTGTCTTAATTGATGACTTAATCAACAAGGGTACAGACGAGCCTTATAGAATGTTTACTTCAAGAGCAGAGTTCCGACTACTACTAAGACAAGATAACGCAGACCTTCGACTTACTCCAATGGGAAATAAAATTGGACTAGCGGATGAAGAGCGTCTCCAAAAGGTTAATACAAAGAGAGAAGAAACTGCGAAACTGATAAATGATCTTAAACAGAAGAAAGCAGATCCAATTCAAGTTAATCCCGGTTTGGATGCAATAGATTCTGCAAGCATAAAAGAAAAAGTTTCACTAGAAAAACTCCTAAAAAGGCCACAAATCGGAATTCAAGAATTAATTGAAATCGATCCGGATAATGCGGATTACTTCAAGAGATATGCCAAAGACGTTTTAGAGCAAGCTGAAATTCAAATCAAATACGATAGCTATATTGAAAAGGAACAACAAATGGTTGAAAAAATCATCAACATGGAAAATTATAAGATTCCTATCCAGTTTGATTATAAAGCCATCACCGCACTTTCTGCGGAAGGAAAGCAAAAGCTAAGTAAAATAAAACCAGAAACCTTAGGACAGGCATCACGAATCAGTGGTGTTTCACCGGCAGATTTGTCTATAATTACTGTATACCTTGGACGATAAGACCATCGAGAGACTTTCTAAATGCCCACTTTGTAAGAGTGGGCTTTTTCTTAATGCGTTAGAAATAAAAGATCATGCTGTAAGTAAGGAGTTATTTATTGTGTGCAAGTGTACAAATTGCAAAGTTCAGTTCACCAATCCACGACCAAAGTCTGATCACATAAGTAGATACTACGATTTTCCAGAATATTATTCACACGATGATTCTGCAAAAAATCTTACTCAACTGATTTATCAAAGCATTAGAAAAATAGCCATTACGCGAAAAATAGCTTTACTAAATTCTTTAGTTCTAGAAAAAGGGACACTACTTGACTATGGATGTGGAACAGGTGAATTTCTTAATCAGGCAAAAAATGAGGGTTGGGACGTATCTGGCTGTGAGCCTAATGAAAAAGCAAACAAATTAGCTTCACAAAAGATCTCTGAAAAGATCTTCTCGAAATTAGATGATTTAGACTCGGATCAAAACTTTGACGTGATAACTCTTTTTCATGTTCTAGAACATATCCATAAGCTAAGAAAAACCGTTAAATCGTTGTTAAAGTACTTAAATTCAGGTGGTTACCTATTAATTGCCGTTCCAAATCCTGAAAGTTATGATGCTAAAAAATATAGAGATTCATGGGCAGGATGGGATGTACCAAGACACCTGTATCACTTTAATTCAGGTGCGATGAAATCCTTCCAGGATATCTTTGACTTAGAGTTGGTAGATTTAAAAAATATGCCTTTTGATAGCTATTACGTTTCGCTACTATCAGAATCTTATAAAAACCCTACGGCATCCAAATTACTTAACTACTGGAATGCGACCTGGTCAGGATTTAAGTCCAATAAATCAGCTAACGGCAAAGCTGGCAAGTACTCAAGTAACATCTACTTATTTAAAAAAAAGTAACGTGAGAAATCAGATTGTATTCCTTTTATTTCTCCTATCTGCATGCGCTAAGCAAAGTACTCCGATGGGAGGTCCAAGGGATCTTGATGCGCCCAAGGTTATCAGTATTTATCCAGAAGATAAAAGCTTAAATACCAAGCCTACAAAAATACAACTCGAATTTGATGAATACATCAAACTTGATAATGCTACCAAAAATATTATCATCACCCCTAGAGTTAAAAAAGATGAGCTAATCATTACCGCATTGAAGAATATGGTAATCATTGAACTGAACCAAGAATTAGAGGACAGTACAACTTATGTTTTCAACTTTCAAAATTCTATTCAAGATCTATCCGAAAGTAACCCTGCCGATAACCTGAAATTAGTCTTTTCCACGGGGCCAAATATTGATAGCTTGGAACTATCAGGAAGTGTAAACACCTACTTCCCCGATTCTCGCGCACCATTCGATAATATCCTAGTTGGCTTATACGAAGCCAATGATACCACAGACTTATTTACTGCAGCCCCTTATTATATATCCCAAGTAGATAGCATCGGAAATTTTATAATAAGTAATATTAAGGAAGGAAAATATAGGGTTTATTCTTGGAAAGATGAAAACAATACGCTTAAGGCCGAATATAAATCTGAATTATTCGACTTCATTTCCGACACACTAAGCATTAGTGAAAATATATCAACGGTTATTTTCAACCTGGCCAAAGGCGATCAAACGCCTATTCGATTATTACGCTCATCTGCTTACGGTGCAGCCTATGACCTAGTACTTAACAAAAATCCAGTGGATGTAATGCTGGAATCTAAAAGCCTAGGCCAAACCATTTTCTACACTGAAGCCGATAAACGTATTAGACTTTATTCCATAAACCCAGAAGAAGATAGTATTGCAACCAAGGTTATACTAACAGATTCTGTTGGGAACAGTCTTGATTCCCTAGTTTGGTCAAAATTCGAATCTTCCGATCGTAAAAAAGAAGAGCTTACTATCCAAGCAAATTCAGGCAAGAGCTTTTTTCGGAAACTACAGATAGAGCTCACTTTCAATAAACCAGTTTTACATGTAAATACCGACTCACTGTTTATCTCTTTTGACACGGCATCAATCATCCCTATCAGACGTGAAATGATCTTCTTTGAAGACTCATCACGAAGAGACAAGCTATATATAAACCTAACATTAGCAGATTCAATTCTACAGGAAATTTTTACATTGAATGCAAGAGATTCAACTTTTCAGGATATTGAAAATGTATTCAATAAAGATGCTCTTAAAGCAAATTATAAAAAACTAAGACGAGAAACTTTAGCTGACGAGATCTCTGGTACAATTCTAGGGAATTCAGGACCTTACATCGTACAATTAATAAGTAAAAATGAGGTAAAGAAGGACCTATACATAGAAACAGGAAATGAATTTTCTTTCACACTTGTCGAAGCTGGGGAGTATCAAATCCGGGTAATTGCAGACCGAAACAAGAATAGACGATGGGATCCAGGTAATTTTGTCCTAAGAAGGTCAGCAGAGCAAGTATTCTATTTCGAAGACGAAGATAAAAGTAGGGACATTACCATTAGAGCAGGTTGGACAGTGCCTTCTCAACAGATCAATTCAACACCTCAAACTGGTTTTAAACCAGAAGAAAATTGAGTGGATAAAGGCATAAAATGCTGTGGATAAACATTGGAATAGAAGTGAGAAAATAGCAGTTACAAACATTCCAATCGGTGACATTATCAGGTTCCTTAAATTATGGGGATAACCCATCACTTATCCACTAGCTAGACCAAGCTAATCCACAGCGCGCTTCTTAACATTACATTTTCAAGTTTAATCCACCAAAATTAATCAATTCAACTTAATGACAGACCTTCAATGAGTTAAAAGTGGATAAGATAAGGATAACCTGTTAGCGGGTACTTATTAGCTAAGACCATCACGTTGAAAAGTTAATTAATGCAAGTTTTCAACAAATCCACAGACTTAATAATCTTAAAAGGATTCTTTTAAAAATTACTTATTTCAATTACTATAATAGAGAAGCTGTGGATAACCATTGTTTTACAAAATTGATTTTGGTAATATTAGATATCAACCCAAAATACCTTGTAAATGGAATTAACCCGATTATTTGATCTCATACCTTATCAAATAGCCAATTTTGACAAAGAAATTGCTCTAGCTAAAAAAGAGAATGGATCTTGGACTACTTTTTCTTCAAGAAAAGTTAAGGAAATTGTCGATCAGTTGAGTTTAGCCTTTTTAAGTTCTGAAATTCAACCTGGAGACAAAGTTGCCATTATTTCCAATAATTGTCCCGAATGGAATTTTGTTGATCTCGCGTTACAGCAAATAGGTGCAATATCAGTCCCTATGTATCCTACTATCACTTCTTCTGACTTTAAATACATATTTGATCATGCCTCAGTAAAAATGATTTTTGTCGGAGATCAAACTATCTACGACAAGGCAAAAGTTGTATCAGGTGATCGATCTATCGTTTCTTTTGATGATCTAGAAGGTGTTATTAGATTTAATGACTTTTTAGCGAAGGGCGAAAGCTCAGATTTGATGGGTCTGGAGAAGTCTAAAATCTCCATTAAGCCAGAAGACCTATTTACTATAATCTATACTAGTGGAACTACAGGAAGACCTAAGGGAGTCATGCTTACACATCATAATGTGCTTTCAAACGTGCTTCAGGTGGGTAAAATTTTCACTCCAGATAAAGGCGTTTCCCGGGTATTGAGTTTTCTACCGCTTTGTCATATTTATGAGCGGTCGGCTTCCTTTGCTTTCTTATTTATGGGCTTTTCAGTTTACTATGCCGAAAGCATGGAAGCAATAGGTGATAACCTCAAGGAAGTAAAACCGCACTTATTTAATACCGTACCAAGATTACTGGAAAAAATCTATGATAAAATTGTAGCAAAGGGCTATGAATTAACTGGAGTAAAAAAGACTTTATTTTTCTGGGCTTTGGATCTTGGGTTAAGATACGATCCTGCTAAATCAATGGGAGCTTGGTATGATTTTCAATTGATGCTCGCTAATAAGATCATTTTCAATAAATGGAGAGAAGCCCTCGGAGGCGAAGTATTACAAATTAATTCTGGAGCGTCAGCATTACAGCCACGACTCTCTCGAGTTTTTTGGGCTGCTGGAATAAAAGTCTGCGAGGGCTATGGATTGACGGAAACGTCACCAGTTGTTTCTGCCTCAATTTGTAATTTTGAAGAAATAAGAATCGGTTGGGTTGGAAAATTAATTGAGGATGTCCAAGTAAAAATCGCTTCTGATGGGGAGATCTTAGTGAAAGGACCAAATGTGATGCAAGGCTATTACAGAGAGCCTGAGCAAACTGCTGAAGCGTTGAAAGATGAATGGTTCCATACTGGTGATATTGGCGAGCTTGATGGAACTTACTTGAGGATTACTGATCGAAAGAAGGAAATGTTTAAAACTTCAGGAGGGAAATATGTAGCTCCCCAGGTCATGGAAAATAAATTTAAAGAGTCTACCTTAATAGATCAACTCGTGGTCGTTGGAGAAAATAAAAATTATCCAGCCGCATTGATTGTACCTAACTTTGAAGCACTCAAGGAATATTGCAAGCACAAAGGGATTCCTTATACTAGCGACGTTGAGATGATTTCTAAACGAGAAATCATGGAGAAATATGATAGGGAAATTGAAACTGCTAATAAGTTTTTTGCAAAGTGGGAGCAAGTTAAACGATACAAGCTACTTGAAAATTCATGGGGTATTGAAAGTGGAGAATTGACTCCGACAATGAAACTTAAACGAAAAGTAATTCATCAAAAATATGAGTCAGAAATCGAAGGAATCTACAAAGCTTGAGTTTGTAATTTGAAATGAAAATCAAGTAAAAGCTGATTTTGATCCTAATCAAAAAAAGTAGTTTATTCTGATTTTCTCAATATATCTTCAATTTATTCTGAATACTCTCTTATCCATTGATCTTGGGAGGAGAGTATTTTGTTTTTGGTGATTTTCCAGTTTTTAATTTGTGATGCATGCATAACTTTTTTTTGAATAGTATGCATGCCTACAATATTTTTTTTAAATTAGTATTCTAAAAATCTGAGGATTATCACGTAATGAAGCGGGAAGAAACAGTCGATTATCATATCAAGAGTTCATGGCATGCCATCTCACGAATGTACAACCAACAAGCTGCGCTTGAGGATTTTACGACAGCCATAGGCTTTGTGCTAATCAATATTAACTCGAAAGATGGCACCCCTGCGACTAAAATTGCCCCTCAAATAGGCTTAGAAACCAGAAGTCTCACACGAATGCTGAAGACTATGGAGGAGAAGGGATTGATTTTCAAAAAGCCAGACCTAGTGGATAAGCGATCAGTTCGAATTTATCTCACTGAAGAAGGAAAACGAAAAAAGGAAATCTCAGTAACGACAATCCGTGAGTTTAACGAGCAAGTCAGAACCGTAGTAACACAAGAAGAGTTGGACGTATTCTTTTCCGTATTCGAAAAGATCCAAGGCGTAATCGATCAGGTTCAATCTGAAAAAGAGATTGGCCTTCAAAAAGCAATAATTGAATTTTAAATAAAAGGCAATCAGCCATAGACTATCAAAACCCAAAAAAATGAAAAGAACCATTAAAAAAGTAGCCATTTTAGGCTCAGGAGTAATGGGGTCCAGAATAGCCTGTCATTTCGCCAATATAGGCATGCAGGTACTTTTACTGGATATCGTTCCATTTGAGCTGACTGATCAGGAACAAAAGAAAGGATTGACAAAAGAAAGTCCTTTGGTGCGAAATAGGATTGTGGAGACAGCGCTGCAAACCACCTTGAAAACAAATCCATCAGCGATTTATGATAAGGCTTTTGCAGCCAGAATTACTACTGGAAATTTTGACGATGATCTTCCCAAAATCAAAGAGTATGATTGGGTAATTGAAGTGGTCGTAGAGCGCTTGGATATTAAGCAGCAGCTTTTCGAAAAAGTAGAAAAATATCGAAAGCCAGGTACTTTAATTACTTCAAACACTTCAGGCATTCCGATGCATTTGATGTGCGAAGGAAGAAGCGAAGATTTTCAAGTTAATTTCGCAGGAACACACTTTTTCAATCCACCGCGTTATTTGAGATTGTTAGAAATAATCCCAGGACCAAAGACTGATCCTTCGATCATCGAGTTCTTAATGGAATATGGTGATAAATTCCTAGGTAAAGAGACCGTGCTTTGTAAGGATACTCCTGCATTTATTGCAAATCGAATCGGAGTCTATGCGATTATATCTGGAATGCATGCGATTGAAAAAATGGGCTTTGGTGTTTCTGAAGTTGATAAATTAACTGGTCCAGTGATCGGAAGAGCCAAGTCAGCGACTTTTCGTACGATGGATGTGGTCGGACTGGATACTACGGTGAATGTGGCCAACAATCTCTACAAAGCATTACCTCATGATGAATCCCGAGATAAGTTTAAGCTTCCAAAGATTGTAGAAGTACTTTACAACAATAAGTGGTTTGGGGATAAGACTGGTCAAGGCTATTTCAAAATGATCCGTCATCAGGATGGAACCAAAGAGTTGAAAGAGCTTGACTTTAATACCTATGAGTACAAGCCCGTTGAAAAGCCGAAGTTTAAAGCGCTTGAAGCTTCTAAAGAAATTGATGATCTGAAGAAACGAATAAAACTCCTAGTCAACTTCGATGATCGGGCAGGTGAATTTTATAGAGCTTCTTTCTATGATTTGTTTAAATATTGCTCGCACCGAATCCCAGAGATCTCTGATGAACTCTATAGAATTGATCAGGCAGTAAGTGCTGGATTTGGATGGGAATTAGGTCCATTCGAAACATGGGATGCGATAGGCCTTCGTGAGACCGTGACTAAAATGGAAGCTGCAGGAGAGCCTGCTGCAAAATGGGTTCATGAAATGCTAGATGCTGGCCATGAGTCATTTTACAAAGTTGACGGAGGTAAAAAGCTTTATTATGATATCCCAAGCAAATCATTTGTAGAAATACCTGGAATTGAGGATTTCATCATTCTTGATACGTTGGAAGCAGCTGGAAAGAAAATCTGGGGTAATGCTGGAGCATCTGTCTATGACATGGGTGATGAGGTGATAGGATTGGAATTTCATTCGAAGATGAATTCGATGGGGCAAGAAGTCATCGAAGGAATTAATACGGCGATCAGCATGGCTGAAAAATCTTACAAAGGATTAGTCATCGGAAATGAAGGAGGAAACTTCTCTGCAGGCGCCAATTTGGCGATGCTATACATGTTTGCTGGGGATCAGGATTATGACGAAATCAATATGATGATTGCTCAATTCCAGAATACCATGTTGCGGGCAAGATTCTCATCAGTGCCAGTGGTCGTGGCGCCTCACAATATGGCTTTGGGTGGAGGATGTGAGCTGTCACTTCATTCTGATCATATTCAGGCCCATGCCGAATTGTATATGGGATTGGTCGAAGTTGGAGTTGGATTGATACCAGCAGGTGGTGGTACGAAGGAAATGACGCTTAGATTCTCCAATAAAATAATTGATGGAGATGTTGAAGTCAATCAGCTTCAGGAGTACTTCATGAATATCGCAACTGCCAAAGTATCTACATCCGCCTCCGAAGCCAAAGCATTGGGTTATTTGAGAAAGGATGATGGGATTAGCATCAATAGAAAGCGTCAGTTAGCTGATGCTAAATCGAAAGTGTTAGAACTGTATGCAACAGGTTATACTCAGCCCTTACAGCAAACCGATATCAAAGTTTTGGGAAAAACCTCTTTGGCACTATTCGAGGCAGGAATTACCGGAATGAGATATGGCGCTTACATTTCAGCGCATGATGCACTGATCGCTAAGAAACTTGCTTGGGTGATGTCTGGCGGAGACCTTTCTTCACCTACCTTGGTTTCAGAGCAATATTTATTGGATTTGGAACGAGAGGCCTTTTTGAGCTTGACTGGTGAAAAGAAAACGTTAGAAAGAATCCATAGCATTTTATTCAAAGGAAAACCGCTTCGTAATTAACGTTCAAAGTTCAATTTACCAAGTAACCGATAACCTAATAACTCGAAAATAACAATGGAAGCATATATAGTAAACGGATATAGATCAGCGGTAGGGAAATCAAAAAAAGGTGGTTTCCGATTTTATCGCCCAGATGATTTGGCGTCTGACGTGATCAAGCATTTGATGGCAAACACACCAGGCTTGGAGGCTAAAATGGTCGATGATCTCATCGTTGGAAATGCTGTTCCCGAGGCGGAACAAGGCATGCAGATGGGTCGAATGATTTCACTTTTGGCTCTTGGAATTGATAATCCTGGATTTATCATTAACCGCTATTGCGGATCTGGTTTGGAAGCAATCGCTTTGGCAGTAGGTAAAATCAAAGCAGGAATGGCTGATTGCATCATTGCAGGAGGTACAGAATCCATGTCTTTAGTACCAATGATGGGCTACAAGACTGCATTGAACTGGAAGATCGCAAAAGATCATCCTTCTTATTACATCAGCATGGGATTAACAGCGGAGGAATTGGCGAGAGAATATGAAATCACAAGGGAGCAAGCAGATGCATTTTCTGTAAAATCTCATGAGAAAGCCTTGGCAGCAATCGCAGCTGGAAAATTCAAAGATGAGATCGTACCAGTCGAAGTAGAAGAAACCTACGTTGATGAAAAAGGAAAGAAAAAAACACGCAAATACATTGTTGATACAGATGAAGGTCCTCGTCCAGGCACTACCATGGAAGCTTTAGCGGGATTACGACCAGCTTTCAAAAATGGTGGTCAGGTGACAGCAGGAAACTCTTCCCAGACTTCTGATGGAGCATCTTTTGTAGTCGTAATGTCAGACCGAATGGTTAAAGAATTAAATCTCGAGCCAATTGCAAGAATGATGTCCTATAGTGTGGCTGGAGTAGATCCTCGAATCATGGGAATCGGACCAAAGGTAGCAATACCTAAAGCATTGAAGCAGGCAGGCTTGACTCTTAACGATATCGATTTGATCGAATTAAATGAAGCATTTGCTGCGCAGGGACTTTCAGTAATGAAAGCGCTGGACATGAATCCTGATATTGTCAATGTCAACGGTGGAGCAGTGGCTTTAGGACACCCACTGGGCTGTACTGGAGCTAAGCTTTCGGTTCAGATTTTCAACGAACTGAGAAGACAAAATAAGAAGTACGGAATGGTCACTGCCTGTGTAGGTGGAGGTCAAGGCGTGGCAGGAGTTTATGAGCTATTGAAATAAGTATCAAGACATAAGACGCTAGACTTGAGACTATAAAATCTAGTGCTAGTCTGTCAATTTGATTGTTCCACTTTAGCTATTTCAATCATGCACAACTACAAAGAATTATTCGTCTGGAAAAAAGCAATTAAACTATGTGCTTATATATATAAACTCACAGCCTTTCCTAATGAGGAAAAATTTGGCCTGATTTCCCAGATGCGAAGAGCTTCCGTTTCTGTCCCTTCAAATATTGCAGAAGGCGGAGGAAGAAGAACAAATAATGAATTTGTGCATTTTCTTGGCGTAGCTCATGGTTCAATTTGCGAACTGGAAACTCAACTCTATGTAAGTCTAAAATTAAAATTTACCGAATACAACAAAACAGATATTATCACATCTGAAATCAACGAAATACAAAAAATGCTGTATGCTTTGATTCTTAAATTCGACCCTAAATCGAGCTAGATCTTAAGTCTTACATCTATTGTCTAAAATTTTAAATTAATAATATGGCAACGTTAACAAAATCAACACAAGGAGGAGAGTACCTCATCAAGAATGTCCATTCAAGTGACATCTTTATCCCAGAGCAGTTCACTGAAGAGCAGCGTATGATGGCTCAGGCATGTCAGGATTTTATCGACACGGAGATCACTCCAAACATCGAGGAGATTGACAGCATGAAGAATCCAGAACTAGTCCCGACCATCTTCAAGAAGGCAGGAGAATTAGGGCTATTGGGAATTACAGTTCCTGAGCAGTACGGAGGAATGGGCATGAGCTTCAACACGTCAATGTTGATTGCTGATATCATTGGAGCTGCAGGTTCTTTTTCTACTACTTATGGTGCGCACACCGGAATCGGTACGCTACCGATTTTGTATTATGGAGATGAGGCTCAAAAATCAAAGTATCTTCCAAAACTAGCCACAGGCGAGTGGGCGGCATGTTATTGTTTAACTGAGCCAGATGCTGGATCCGATGCGAATAGCGGAAAGACCAAAGCAACCTTGTCAGCAGATGGCAAGACCTATATGCTCAATGGTCAGAAGATGTGGATCTCCAATGCGGGCTTTGCAGATGTCTTTATTGTTTTCGCAAAAATCGAAGATGACAAGAACCTTACTGCCTTTATTGTGGAGAAAACATTTGGTGGAATCACCATGAACGAGGAGGAGAAAAAGATGGGTATCAAAGGATCATCTACCCGGCAGGTATTCTTCAATGATTGTCCCGTACCGGTTGAAAACATGCTTTCTGACCGTCAAAACGGATTTAAGATCGCAGTTAATATTTTGAACATAGGACGAGTGAAGTTGGGCGCTGGCGTCCTCGGTGGAGTTCGTACAGTTATTACACTTGCGACTCAGTATTCTACCGATAGAAAGCAGTTTGGTGTAAGCATCAATACTTTCGGTGCCGTGAAAGCTAAACTTGCTGAAATGGCAACCCGGACGTTTGTGTCGGAATCACTTTGCTACCGTGCAGGTCAGGATATTGAAGATCAAATCAATTCCTTGATCGAAGGAGGCATGGATGAGACAGAAGCTAAACTTAAGGGAGTGGAAGCCTTTGCGATTGAGTGTGCGATTGCAAAAATCCATGGTTCTGAAGTATTGGATTATGTAGTAGATCAGGGCGTTCAGGTTTATGGAGGAATGGGTTATTCTGCAGATGCTCCAATGGAAAGAGCCTATCGTGATGCCCGTATTTCTCGAATCTATGAAGGCACGAATGAAATTAACCGAATGCTTATGGTGGGTATGCTTTTGAAGCGTGCGATGAAAGGAGAAATTAATCTTTTCGAACCGGCAATGGCTGTTTCTGCCGAATTGATTGGGGTTCCTTCCTTCGAATCTATTGACACTTCCGAACTTTTCGCAGTAGAAAAAGACGTTCTCAAAAAGCTCAAGAAAGTATTCCTAATGGTGGGCGGAAAAGCAGCCATGGTACTTCAGGATAAAATTGAAGATGAGCAGGAAATAATGATGAATCTGGCGGATGTGATGATTGAAATCTATGCTGTAGAATCGGCTATTCTTCGTGCTGAAAAGCTGGTAGGAATGAAAGGTGAGGCTGCTTGTCAAAATCAGATTGCGATGTCAAAGATCTACTTGTCAGAGGCAGTTGATAAGATTGCAGTAGCGGCAAAAGAGGCTATCGGTAGCTTTACCAAAGGCGATGAGCAGAAAGTCATGTTAATGGGCTTGAAGCGATATACTAAAGTCGACTTGGTGGATACTAAAACGCTTAGAAGACAAATTGCAGACTATATGATTGAGCAGGGAAAATACCCCTTTTGATAAATAGATAGGTTAGTTATTTAAGCCTCCGATTATTAAAATCGGAGGCTTTTTGCTTTATAATGAGTTGATTAAGGAAAAAATTTTTTTAAATTAAGAATTCTCTTTCTACGATTTTGATAAACCCCAAAAGAAATGAAAAAGGCCTTAATAATTTTAATTCCAATCTTCCTGCTGATAGCTTTTGCTTTCCAAATGATGGAAGGTGATGCCACATCCGATTTTATTGATTCTCTAAGCCCAGAACAGCGTAAGAAAGCAGTATTGGATTTTGAAGATCAGAGAAAGTTGGATTGGCATTTTTTTCCAAGCTCCATGTTTTTGCGTGAAGGAATTCCTCTTGATGAGTTAAGTAGTCCTCAATTAGAGAAACTTGAAAAACTCCTGCTTACTTTTCTCTCGAAATCCGGTTATGAAAAAGTTGAAAAAATAGAAGGATTGGAAGATGTATTGCGCGCTATTTCGGGAGATTCATTAATGCGTGATCCCGGGAAATATTTTACTACTTTTTATGGAGATCCTACAATTAATAAAGTCTGGGCGATGTCATTTGAAGGGCATCATGTATCCTTGAATTTTACAGTTGTGAACGGCGAGGTTTCTAGTACGCCACGATTTTTAGGCGCAAACCCCGCAATGATACCAGAAGGTCCAAGAAAGGGTGATAGGACCCTTCAAAAAGAGGAAGATTTGGGATTTGATTTGATCAACTCATTTTCAGAAGGTCAAAAGCAGAAAGCTATTTTTCAAGAGGAGTCATTCAAAGATATCCTCTCCTTCAATATTCCAAAAGTAGATCCTTTTGCCCCAGCGGGAATTCCTTATTCAGAATTAGATTCAGATCAGCAAAAGAAATTGATGCGATTGATTGATGAATACTTGAATACCATGCCTAAGAAATCCTCAATGGAAAGAAGGAAGAAAATAATGGATGAAGATTTAAGCGATTTATATTTTGGTTGGGTTGGTGCTTTGAAACTGGGATCAGCACATTATTACAGAATACAGGGTAAATCATTCTTGGTGGAATTTGATAATTCTCAAAATAGAGCGAATCACATTCACAGTGTATGGCGAGATTTTGACGGGGATTTTGGACGAGACCTCATTCATGAGCATTATCAAACTTCACCAGATCATAAACAGTAATAGCTTACTATCCAAGAAAAAATAATCCATACGAAATATCCTTTTCTTTAGAAATCCATTTTCATGATCCAGATTTAAATCACTAACTTTCTTTTAATCCGTAGGAGAAAAAAACGGATAATTTTATCCTCAATCATTAAATTCCGAACTCATGGCAAAGCAACCAGAAGGTAAACCTAAGGACGATAAATCTAAGGCTACCAAAACATTGAAAGAGAAAAGAGCTGATAAAGCTGCAAAAAAAGAGAGTAAGAAGAATTATTAAAATCAGGTAGTATTCGAGGGAAGTTAAAAGCTTCCCTTTTTTTATAAGTTCGATAGAATCATTCTGTAAGAAGCAAAATCAAACTAAGCTCATTTGAACAACAATATTATTTGCATCATACCCTGAATTATTCGGTTGGTTTCCCAAATCCAAGAAGAATTCGGATATTATCAGCTAATCCTATGCGCTAATCTTCTTTCGTATGAATTTTCGTTTCGCTTACACTCCGCTACTGGTCCTCATTTTCGCAGCGTGTTCTTCTAAGGAAGAAAAAATATTCGGTGAAGAGATTTCCACCTCTTCAGAGCAGATATTAGCTGGAAGAAAACTTTTCGAACAAAATTGTTCCACCTGCCATAATTTTAATGAGAATGCAATTGGTCCAAATCTAAGTGGCTTGACTCGACAAGTAGAAACAGATTGGATCAAAAGATTTATCAAAAA
>JBLGAM010000064.1:0-17941 GCA_047612305.1 Planctomycetota bacterium
TCCCAACCAAATGTGTCAACTTTATTCAGAGAGTATCACTGTTACTTCCGTCGCCCGTCATCGGTCTTCCAGCCAGATAGCCAAAGAAGAAGAGGTCACTGGCATCATTGCGGATAATCAGATTAAATAAAGTCTTGTAGCTACGCTGATAATTGTAGATAAAAAAAAGGCCTCATTCGAGGCCTTTTTTGCAATTAGAGCTTTTTGAGTTCGATTTTTCGAAAATAGACTAAATCTCCATGATCTTGAAGTGCAATTTTCCCTTTCTTGAATTTGCCAAAACCCGGCATATCCTTAAACTTACTGCCTGCGATTAATGCTTCCCATTCAGGGGTCCACATCATCGTACTTACGATAGTCTTGCCATTGAGTATCAATTCGAGTTTACCATTATCAGCAATGATTTCTGCCTGATTCCATTCTCCATAAGGCTTTACTGTTTCTTCACTGCTAACTATTAAGTCGTATAAATCACCTGCTCTATGGCTTATGATTTTAGCATCTGGATGACCTGCGTTATCCAGAACTTGCATCTCAGGACCGGTATGCCATGGATACTGGTATTCCGGCATCTCATTGATCAAGAAGATAACACCACTATTTCCGTTTTGGGCAATCTTCCACTCATACTTCAAGTGAAAATTCTCAAATTCTTCGTCTGTGACAATATCTCCACCATCCCCAGTCTGCCAGCCATCTTTGTTGACTGCGTCTAGGTAGATAGCTCCATCTTCGATTTTCCAAGCTTTTCCGACTTCTCCTCCGCCGTATTTATGCCATCCGCTAAATGATTGCCCATCGAACAAACTGGTCCACTCAGATTCAGTTGGTGCTTCCATAGTCATTTCCTCTACTTCGATTTCTTTTTCACCTGAGCAAGAAAATAAAATGCCTAAAAGTACGGCTAATATTAATTGACTTCTCTTCATTTTTTATTTCTTCAATAACAATACATACCTCACCATGTCCTTAGCATCTTCTTCACTAAGACCCAGATGTGCTGGCATTGGCACTTCACCCCATACACCCACGGCTCCATTAATTACTCTTTGAGCAAGCATATTGATATTCTCTTCCGTGCTTTCATATTTAGCTGCTACTTCTGCATAGGAAGGGCCAACGATCTTTCGTGCTACCATATGACAAGACAAACAATCAGATGCTTTTACTTTCTCGAGTCCCTTAATGTATACCGGATCATTTTGGTATTTCTCTTCTAAGGACATCTCCTTCACAGGAGCTGCAACTACTGCCTCAGCCACTGTTTCTGTTTTTGTTTCCCCTCCGCCACACGCAAAAGTCAAACCGACTAATGCGATCATTCCAAAATTTAAAGATTTGTTCATTTTCATTTGTTGTCTATTTTTTGAGTTTTAAATGCCTAATATTTTTTTGTTAAATGCTTCGTCCGCCCCAATTCCAGCGAAATCATCAAATGCCTTTTCTGTCACTCGGATGATATGCGAATCTATAAATGGCGCGCCTTCTGCCGCACCTTGTTCTGGATGTTTGATTGCGCACTCCCATTCTAGAACGGCCCAGCCATCGTAATTATACTGAGAAAGTTTGCTAAAAATTCCACCAAAATCAACCTGTCCGTCGCCTAATGATCTAAATCTGCCAGCTCGCTCTACCCATCCTTGATAGCCTCCATAAACTCCTTGTTTTCCTGTTGGATTGAATTCGGCATCTTTGACATGGAACATTTTGATTCGATCATGATAGAAATCGATAAACTGTAAATAGTCTAAACATTGTAAAACAAAGTGACTCGGGTCATAAAGAATATTAGCCCGCTTGTGTCCGCCAACCTTATCAAGGAACATTTCAAAGGTGATTCCGTCATGAAGGTCCTCACCAGGATGGAGTTCGTAGCAAACATCCACGCCATAGGAGTCAAATTCATTTAGAATCGGTAGCCATCGCCTAGCCAGTTCCGTGAAACCTGTTTCCACTAGGCCTGCTGGTCGCTGTGGCCAAGGATATACGGTATGCCACATTAATGCACCCGAAAAAGTAGCATGAGCATTCAAGCCTAAATTGCTAGAAGCCTTTGCTGCATATTTCAATTGTTGTGTCGCCCATTCAGACTTTCCTTTCAGATCCCCTTTCAAGTTTGCGGGAGCAAATCCATCAAACAATTCATTGTATGCTGGATGTACTGCCACCAGCTGTCCTTGTAAATGAGTAGAAAGTTCAGTGATCTCCATTCCGGATTCTTTCACTATTCCAGCGATCTCATCTGCATAGGTCTTACTTTCAGCAGCCTTTTGCAAATCGATCATTCTAGCATCCCAAGATGGGATTTGAACTCCTTTGTAACCAAGATCTGCCATGTAGGCACAAATATTTTTGAGATTATTGAAAGGAGCCTTATCGTCAGCAAATTGAGCTAGGAAAATTGCTGGGCCTTTAATCGTTTTCATGAATATTTTAGGTTATAGGTTTAATTATTACTTTTCTACGGTGAAGGGAGTCCATTTCAATTCTGAAACAGTGCTTTTCAAAACATGTTCAATGAATGCCATTCCCCGGATTCCATCTTCCACTCCAGGATAATCTTCCCATTCTTCTTTTGGCTTTTGGCCAGCTTGATCTGCATATATACATCTGGCAAAATTCCGATAAAGATTGGCAAAAGCCTCTACATAGCCTTCTGGATGGCCGGCTGGAGTTCTGCTGTTTTCTTGAGCAAATGACCCCAAATAGCCCGTTCCAGCGCGATAAACTTGATCTGGGCCATCAGGCCAGCGAACAAGCAGCGTATTATTGTCCTCTTGGTGCCATTCTAGTCCGCCTTTTTCGCCATAGATTCTGACTTTCAAATTATTCTCTGCACCCGTATCAGTTTGCGAAGCCATAAGGACTCCTGAAGCTCCATTTTCAAAACGCATCAAGACAACTCCGTCGTCATCGATTGGACGTCCAGGGATTTTGATGTAGAGATCTGCGCAAATCTGAGCTACTTTCTCACCAGTGACATATTCTGCCATGTGAAACGCATGCGTCCCGATATCCCCCATACAACCTGCTAGTCCATTTCTTTTAGGATCGGTTCGCCATTGTGCTTGTTTGTTATCCTCTGTTTCCAAAAGCTTATAAAGCCAGCCTTGAGGATATTCCACATATACTTTACGGACTTTTCCAATTTTCCCTTCGGCGATCATCTGCTTGGCTTGCTTGATCATCGGATAGCCAGAGTAGGTATGGGTTAATAAAAAGCGTTGACTTGATGCTTTCACAATAGCATATAACGATTTTGCTTCCTCATAATTCAGCGTCAATGGCTTGTCTAACACCACATGAAAGCCTTTTTGAAGGGCTTTGACGGTAGGGTCGTAATGCACATTATTTGGAGTCACGATGACTACTACATCGATTCTTTCTGATTTTGGAAGTAGTAGTTCTTTTTCAAATAGCTCATCGTAGCTGCCATAAACACGTGATGGGTCAAGCATCAGTTCCTCACCACGAAGTTTAGACTTTTCTGGATTAGAGCTAAAAGCCCCAGCAGCAAGCTCAAACATCCCGTCCATCAGTGCTCCATTTAAATGGATGGCACCAATAAAGGATCCGGGTCCGCCGCCTATTAATCCGAGCTTCAATTTTTTGGGTGTTGACATAGTTAAAACGACTTTTTTCTAGTTTTAAATCTTGAAATAATTGATTTCTACCGCAAACTCCATCTAAAATTCAATGAATCGAACCAATAATTTTTTAATAGCTTCAGTGCGTTATGAGTGGCTTTTACAAAATTATTTCGCTTCTTTCTTCACAAAGTCAAATGAACTGCTTAAAATACAGCAAAAAGCCCAAAATCTAAACTTTGGAAGGATTTAACTCCTAATTTACTCCTAACTCTTTGTAATGAATCTAGCTATTAAGTCCCGCCTTTCACTCATGATGTTTCTGGAGTTTTTTGTCTGGGGATCATGGTATGTGACTATGGGTACTTTTTTAGGAGCTAATCTTATGGCTAAGGATCAAGATATCTCATTGGCATTTTCTACCCAGTCGTTCGGGGCAATCATCGCTCCTTTTATTGTGGGATTGATTGCTGACCGATATTTTCATGCACAGCGAATTTTGGGAGTGATTCACTTGATTGGAGCTGGGCTGATGTACATAATGTACAATTCCACAGATTTCAATAGTTTTTTCCCTTTTCTGCTGGCTTACATGATTCTTTTCATGCCTACACTCGCTTTAGTTAATTCAATTTCCTTTAATCAAATGAAGGACCCCGCAAAGGAATTTTCTGTGATTCGAGTTTGGGGTACAATTGGATGGATTACCGCGGGGTTGTTAATCAGCTTTTTTGCTTGGGACAGCCAAGAAGGATTGAAAGAAGGCCTGCTTCGGAATACTTGGCTGATGGCAGCTATTGTTTCTTTGATATTGGGGTTTTTCAGTTTTAGCCTTCCTCAAACTCCTCCACAAGCTAAATCAGTTGGAAAAATTAAGTTTTCAGAAATCATGGGATTGGATGCTTTAGCGCTCCTTAAGCACCGAAATTTTGCCATATTCTTTATTTCATCTATTTTGATCTGTATTCCATTGGCATTTTATTATCAAAATGTCAGTCCTTTCCTGACTGAAATTGGGGTTGAAAACTCTACCGGAAAAATTGCCTTAGGACAGGTTTCGGAGGTGCTCTTTATGCTTGCCTTACCCATATTCTTTACGCGATTTGGAATCAAAAAGACCTTAATCGTTGCCATGCTAGCTTGGGCTTTTCGCTATGTTTTTTTTGCATTTGGCAACGCGGACGAAGGTGTATGGATGCTATTGGTAGGAATTCTTCTGCACGGAGTATGTTACGATTTTTTCTTTGTCAGCGGGCAGATTTACACTGATTCTCATGCGGGTGCCAAATTCAAATCTTCAGCACAAGGATTAATCACCTTGGCAACCTATGGAATAGGGATGCTTATTGGTTTTTGGGCAGCGGGATTGATTTCCAATCACTTCCTTGATTCAACCGCTAATCACGACTGGAAATCAATTTGGTTGATTCCTTCTGGTATTTCTGTAATGGTTTTACTATTTTTCATTGCTCTTTTCAAGAAAGAGAAAATTACCTCACCTCAATAAACCCTCATGACCAGACCTATTGACACCGGAAGGAGAGACTCCTTCAAGAAAGTTCTCCTTGGAGGAGCAGCTTTCGGCGCACTGACTTCATTAGATTTTAAGAAAAAAAAGCCAAACATGCTCAAAGGAAACATTAATCATGGAGTTTGTGCCTGGTGTTTTCGCGATTACACCCTCGAAGAGCTTTGTGTAGAAGTAAAGAAAATCGGTATCAAAGGAATTGACCTGATTGGACCTAATAATTGGGAAATCCTTAAAAAACATGGGATTCACTCTTCCATGTGCAATGGTGCAGAGATCAGCTTAGTGGATGGATTTGGAGAAACTAAATTTCATGATCAGTTAGAAAAAAATTACGCTGAAGTAATTCCCCTAGTCGCGCAAGCTGGGTATACGAATCTTATTTGCTTCTCAGGTAATCGAAGAGGAATGGATGATGAGACTGGACTGAAAAATTGTCAGGCAGGCTTGGAGCGGATCTTACCTATCGCGGAAAAGCATGGCGTAATCGTTCAAATGGAGCTTCTTAATAGTCGAGTGGATCACAAAGACTATTTATGCGATAAATCTGCGTGGGGAGTGGAGCTCTGTAAGCGAATAGATAGCGAAAATTTTAAACTGCTTTTCGATATCTATCATATGCAAATCGATGAAGGAGACCTTATTAGAAGCATTCGAACAAATCACCAATATTTTGGTCATTATCATACCGCGGGTAATCCTGGAAGAAATGAGTTGGACGCAAATCAGGAAATTAACTACACCCCGATCATGCAAGCGATCGTGGATTCAGGATATAAAGGATACGTCTCTCATGAGTTTATTCCGAAATCTGCAGATAAAATGGGATCATTAGCACAGGCGGTAGCTGTTTGTGACGTATAATTTAAAATAAACCAAAAAACCAATTTATGGCAAATCAATCGTATGATGCAATTGTAGTGGGGTCGGGAATTAGCGGAGGTTGGGCCGCTAAGGAGCTGACCGAGAAGGGACTGAAAGTATTGCTTCTCGAACGTGGTCCGAATGTGGAACACATTAAAGATTATAAGTCTGCAACCCTTCCGCCTTGGGAGGTGCCGCATAGAGGAAAAAGAACTCAAGAACAGCTTGAGAATCACCCAAATCTGAGAAGAGATTATGTGCTAAATGAGTTGAATTTAGACTGGTGGGCACATGAGGACGAATCACCTTATGTGGAGGAAAAGCCATTCACTTGGTTTAGAGGGTATCAAGTTGGAGGTCGCTCTTTATTGTGGGGGCGTCAATCTTACCGTTGGGCTGATGTTGATTTTGAGGCAAATGCCAAAGAAGGAATCGCAGTCGACTGGCCGATCCGCTACAAGGATGTAGCACCTTGGTATAGCTATGTGGAGAAGTTTGCTGGAGTTTCAGGTTCAAAAGATAACTTAGCTATCCTTCCGGATGGCGAGTTTCAGCCACCTATGCCGATGAACTGTGTGGAAAAAGATGCCGCCGCTCGAATCAAAGAACATTATAAAGGAGCTCGGACTTGGACGATAGGTCGCCCTGCCAACATTACGCAGCCACTTCCAGGACGCGCTGGCTGTCAGTACCGAAATAAATGCTCTTTGGGCTGTCCTTTTGGTGGGTATTTCAGTACTCAAGCATCTACATTACCCGCAGCTGTAGCTACTGGTAACTTAACCTTGAGACCTTGGTCGATTGTAAGAAAACTTATTTATGACAAGGATACCCAGAAAGCTACTGGAGTAGAAGTCTTAGATGCGGAAACAAATCAAACGGTAGAATATGATGCGAAAATCATCTTCCTCTGCGCTTCTTCATTTAACTCTTCGGCAATCCTCATGAGATCGGCTACTGACATTTGGCCAGGAGGATTAGGATCAAGTTCTGGAGAACTAGGGCACAACGTGATGGATCACCATTTTAGACTTGGAGCGAATGGTCAGATGGATGGCTACGAAGACAAGTATTACTTCGGAAGACGTCCAACAGGACTTTATATCCCAAGATTCAGAAACCTTGACGGTGAAAAGCGGGATTATATCAGAGGATTTGGATATCAGGGGGCTGCCAGCAGAAGTGGCTGGAATAGAGATGTCGCCGAATTGAATTTTGGTGCGCCAATGAAGGAAGCTTTGACAGCTCCAGGACCTTGGAGTGTTGGATTTACTGCTTTCGGAGAGATTCTGCCATATCACGATAACTTAATCAAACTGAGTGACACGGTCAAGGATAAGTGGGGCATGGAAGCTTTGGTCATGGATGCAGAGATCAAAGAAAATGAAATCAGCATGCGAAAAGACATGATGGCTGATGCAGCCGAGATGTTAGAAGTAGCTGGTTTTAAAAATGTTAAAACTTATGATGCCGGCTATACTTTTGGTCAGGGTATTCACGAGATGGGAACTGCCCGAATGGGAAGAGATCCAAAAACCTCGGTATTGAATGGTAATAATCAAGTATGGGACGCGAAGAATGTCTTTGTGACTGATGGAGCATGTATGACTTCCGCAGCAGCACAGAATCCTTCTTTGACTTACATGGCGCTGACAGCTAGAGCTGCGGCATTTGCAGTAGAAGAATTGAAGAAGCGAAACCTTTAATCTAAAAAAGACAAGACTATGACTATGAATAGAAGAGACGCGTTGAAAAGCGTCATGGTAATGATGGGAGGCACAATGGCCGGTGCTACGGCTATCTTAACAGGTTGTGCGCCTGAGTATCAAATCGAAGGTCTAAACTTCAGTCCTGAGGATATTGCTTTTTTGGATGAAATAGGGGATACCATAATTCCAGAGACGGATACGCCAGGAGCCAAAGCAACAGGAATCGGTGCCTTCATGGTGATGATGGTCCAAGATACCTATGACGCAGATCAACAGAAAGCATTTGTTGATGGGTTGAATATGATTCGTAAGGAATTTAAATCGGCTAATGGTTCTGATTTCGTTGAAGCTTCACAAGAGGATCGATTGATCTATTTAAATAGCATGTATGAGCAATTCAAAACTAGTAAGGGAGAAGAAGCTGCAGTGGTCAATATGCTGAAAGACTTGACCGTTTTGGGTTATTTTACCTCAGAAATCGGAGCTACTCAAGCATTAAATTACGTAGAAGTGCCAGGTAAATTTGAGGCCTGTATTCCTTATAACACAGGAGATAAAGCTTACGCGTTATAATAGATCAATGGATAATCAAAAAGCCTGTTTCAAAGAGAAGCAGGCTTTTTTATTTTAAAATTTTTGATAAACTCTTAAAAATTTTACTGGTCGGTTGCGTCTTTTGAGCTGAAGTTTTTGAAAAGCAACAAGTAAAGCACAAGTAGAATTAAGACTAAGAGTGCCACTTCGAACTGCGCCCAGATTTGTGATTTATTAATGAGGGATTTTGCTTTTCCAACTAATTTCCCGCCTTCTACCAATTGAATATCCGATAGACCTTCAAGGTCTTTTCGAGCCTGAGAGATTTTGGAATCATAAAGTTTGACCTGTGTAATATTGACTCCTGATGAATCTGTGAAGAGCAGCTCATAGCTCTTTATATTTAGATCATTCACTATGATTTTTTTAAAGTCACTCAAATAAATAGTCTCTTGTTCGGTGAGTTTGGTTTGCTCAAAATCTGAAATAATTAAAAGGATTTCATTTTCACTTCTGGTGATTTCTTTGATAATATCGCCATAATCAAAGTCTATATTACAGTGGTCAACCAGCTCCTGAATCGAGAAAAGCTTCTCCGAAATATCGAAAATGTAACCTTTCACTACCAGCCTGTCATCATAGACTTCAGAGAAAGCTCTACTGATTTCTTTAAAAGATGATCGCTCAATAAGATTCTTCGCATAGATCAATAATAGGAGCAAACTGATAATGATTAATGCCCTAATTTTTTTTCGTTTACTGAAGGAGTCCTGCATCGGTTGTTTGTTTTGCTTACTAGTTTGCGATTCTAATAAAGAACCTTTAGAAGATAATCCAAAAAAAAAACGGGATTAACTCATCTTAATTTTCCTCTGGATTCATTAATTAGGCTAGGTCTAGTCTGTTGGAGAAATTAAAATTCTGGCTTTTTATCAAAAATTCGTACGTAGTCTATTTCCATCCGCTGTGGCCAGATCGAAGGATCTACTCCTTTTTGGCCTCCCCAGTTTCCTCCTACGGCTAGATTCAAGATCATGTGAAAGGGATGATCAAAAGGCCATTCAGCAGTGGATTTTTCTGAATTAGTAAAAGTGAAATACAAGTCATTATCGATGTAAAAGTCAATTTTACCCCTTTTCCAATCAATCGCATAGGTGTGGAACTCTGTGTTGAAATCCGCAATAGTTTTGACTTTGCCTACATCTGTGCCGATAGAGTGGTTGAAAGCCTCTGTATGAACGGTGCCATGAATGACTGAAGGGTCATATCCCACATGTTCCATAATATCTATTTCACCGCTTTTTGGCCATTCTCCATATGGGTTAGTCTCTGTGAGCATCCATATTGCCGGCCAAGTTCCAACACCTTCGGGTAGTTTTGCTTTTATTTCAAAATAGCCATAAGTCCAAGCTGCTTTTCCTTTGGTGACTAGCCTTGCAGAGGTATAGCCTTTAGCTCTGTTAGTATCCACGTGAGCTTCGATAATTAGTATACCATTTTCCACACGGGCATTTTTCAGCTCATCCGTGTAATACTGAAGCTCATTATTTCCCCAGCCATGATCGCCAATATTAAAGGTCCATTTAGATGCATCGGGAGTACCATCAACTTCAAATTCGTCTGCCCAAATTTGCTTTGCAGGAGTATTTTGTTGTGCAAATACAGACATTGAGCAGAAAGAAAGAGTTAGAATACGAAGAAGGTTTTTCATTACTAGCAATTTATAAAAACTTAACAAGATGTTCGTGGTTAGAATTTAATAGTGATTCAATTAAATGAAATTTTAGACCTGAATCATTATTTGTATTTTAGCGAAGCATATAAACCCAATCTCAAATGGCATACTATCATCGTCTCGGTACGATCCCCCCTAAGCGACATACACAATTTCGCCAACCCGACGGAAGTCTATATAAAGAAGAATTGGTGAGTTCAAAAGGTTTCTCAGGAATCTACTCCACCATGTATCATATCTACAATCCAAATGAGGTAAAGTCAATCGGAGAGCCAAAGCCTTTTGATTGGCAAATCGCAAAAGCCCATGGTCTGAACCAAACCCATCTCAAAACTTCTGGTGTTGGAATCACGGGTGAAGATTACCTCAGCGCTCGTCGAATCTTAATGATGAACTCTGATGTGATGATGGGGATCTGTACTCCGAAACAGCGGAAGATGGACTACTTCTTCAAAAATGCAGACGGAGATGAGTTGATATACATTCACGACGGCGAGGGGGTAATGTATTCTCAATTTGGAGTGCTGGAAGTTCGTAAAGGAGATTACATTGTAATTCCCCGTACCACCATTTACAGATTCGAATTTCAGGAAGAAGGACCTTTGAGACTTTTGGTCATTGAATCCAAGGGGCCAATTGAGACGGTGAAGCGGTATCGAAATGAAGTGGGGCAATTGCTTGAAAACTCCCCTTATTGTGAGCGGGACATTCGGCCCCCACATGAGCTTAATGTAGAAAAAGAGAAAGGAGATTACCTGATCCAGATCAAAAAACAAGGAATGCTTCATCAATACAAATACGGACATAGCCCATTAGATATCGTCGGATGGGATGGTTATTTGTACCCTTACGCCTTATCGATTTACGATTTCGAACCAATTACTGGACGAATTCATCAACCACCGCCAGTTCACCAAACTTTCCAAGCTTGGGGATTTGTGATTTGTTCTTTTGTACCAAGATTATTTGATTACCATCCACTATCTATTCCCGCGCCTTATAATCACTCGAATATCGATTCTGATGAGGTTTTATATTACGCCGAAGGCGAATTTATGAGTCGAAAGGGAATCGATAGAGGTTCATTTACGATCCACATGGGCGGTTTGCCACATGGCCCTCATCCGGGAACAGTGGAAAAATCCATTGGAGCTAAAGAGACGAATGAATATGCGGTGATGCTTGATACCTTCAAATCTCTTCAGATTACTACCGATGCATTGGAATTTGTAGATGAAAAATATCCAATGAGTTGGACTGAATAAATACTCCGAACGTAAAAAAAGCCTAGAATTGAGAAAATTCTAGGCTTTTTTATGATTGGGTGTTTTTGATTAGTTTGTTATTTCATGTATCGGTTGACCTGTGGCTCCATTCGGAAGTCTTATGCCAAGCATCATGGACAAAGTCGGTGCAATATCCGTGACTGTTGTATATCGAGTGCTTGAACCCGCTTTGACATTCCATCCATAAAATAAAATAGGCACGTGAGTGTCATAAGTAAATCCTGTGCCATGAGAAGTTCCTTTTGCTCCTCCGGTCAACCAACCTGGCTCAAGAATCAAGAGGAGGTTGCCAGAAGATTTGAAGTTGTAGCCATTTTGCAAAAGTGAGGCTCGTCCAGAGCTGAATGCCGTGTTTCGCATTGCTGTTGCAGTGTAGACTTCTTTTATTCCTCTAAATCGCAATAAGAAAATAGCCAGCTGATCTTCGATATAGTCTAGCTCCAAGTCTTTATCTCTGATTAGTTTTTCATTTAAGAAGACTTGCTCATTGGAAATATTCAAAATCCAATCTCCCTCACCGAAACGTGCGGACATGTAACCTTTGAGTTGTGCTGTGATGTAAGAAACACTTAGGTTACCGGCAGGAATATTTTCAGCTTGCATATATGTAGCAACCTCAGCCACGCCATGATCAGCAGTCAAGAAAATTAGGTATTGATCTTTGCCATAGGTCTTATCTAAGTAATTCAAGAATTTTTCCATTTCTTTATCTAATCTAAGATAGTTGTCCTCAACTTCTTTAGAAGCTGGGCCAAAGCGATGACCAATGTAATCAGGGGATGAAAAGCTCACCGCCAAAAAATCTGTCTCTTTTCCTTTTCCAAGGTTCTCACCTTCCATTGCTGCGATTGCAAAATCAAGAGTTAATGAATTTCCAAAAGGGGTGGAGGAAATTAAGCCCGGACCGCCGTTTTGATCACGAAGTTCGGATAAGTTATATGGGAAAGTAGGGCTGTCTTTACCTATAAATGGCACTTCGAATGGATTGTCATCTGCGATACTTTGGACATAAGTTTCGATTGGATAAAGCGTCTCCCAAGTTTGCTTCAAATAATTGTCTACCAATTTCTTTGAATTGAAATCCGAAACCCATTTTGGTAACTCCGAATAATAGTAGGTTGAGGTCATGAATTCGCCATTTTCGCTATCAAACCAATACGCATCTCCCAAGTGACCTGCGGGTAAACTTGCGCCACGATCTTTGATAGCGATGCCAACTACTTTCGAACGCTTGTTTGTCGCAAGTCGAAGCTCATCTGTGATAGTGGTTGTCAATAGGTTTCTAGGGCTGATTTGACCATTTCCAAGGGTGCCGCCCACGTTATTTACAGTGGAGTCACCGGCGCAATACATAGATTGGCCATTACTTTTGATATACCAGCTATTGCCGATGATCCCATGAGTGGCTGGCGTGGTTCCTGTATAAACTGAAGCATGTCCAGGACCAGTATAAGTTGGGACATAATTATAGTGTCCGTTCTTCATCATAAAGCCACCTTTCATCAATCGTTTAAACCCGCCTTCCACATAGCGATCAGCGTATTTATTGAGGTAATCCTGACGCATTTGATCCACGACGATTCCTACGATTAGCTTTGGCTTTACTGTACTTGTTTGCGCATAAACTTGCCCCAGACCTAAGTTCAAAAGCAAGGCGATTCCCAGAATTCTCTTCATTTTTTATTTTTTTTAATAATCAAATATAAGGATATGACCTGATCTGGTTTTAAGACTTTGTTAAATGAACAAAAGATAAGACATTAACGATTATTTAATTCCCCATTAAAATGAAAAAAATCATAATCGCAGTTGGTATTTTATTGATCTCAGTTTCTGGTTTTTCACAATCTTTTTTCGAAGATGGGCTAGATGCCAATTGGCATAAGGGGAGAAGGAACGAACTCCGTAAACTCATGCCTGCTAAATCAGTCTCGGTTTTCTTCAATAATCCAGTTAAAAACCGTACCAATGATGTCGATTATAGCTACCACCCAGACACAGACTTCTTTTATTTAACAGGATTTAGGGAGCCAAATGCTGTTTTGGTGATTTTCGGTGAGTCGCGTGATGTAAATGGTGAATTAGTAGATGAGTTGATTTTCGTACAAAATAGAGATCCTGATGCCGAAATGTGGAACGGAAAGCGATTGGGATCAGAAGGGGTGATACGGGAGTTGGGCTTTCAAAAGGCCTTTGTTAATACCGATTTTGCTTCAAAATCAGGAATAAATACTTCTGATTTTGACCAAATATTCACCTTTAGTCTATCCGATGAAATAGAGGAAAGTACAATTAACAGGCCTCTGATCGGGATGGTGGCTGATTTCAAAAAAGCTGCTGGATACCATGATCAACTGACAGAAGCAAGTGCACAGATTTATACAATGATCAAAAACTCAGATCTGGAATCTTCGGAGCGGATAACCCAACTAATTAATCGATTAAGTAGACAATATCCAGAGTTGAAAAATGATCCGATGGTTGCTGAATTCATGAAAGCTGATTCGCCGGAAAAGCGGATGCGTGTTAAATCCCAGCTTCCTGTGCAAAAGATCGACATCGTTTCGCTCTCTGGGATGATGGATGTTTTGAGAGAAGTAAAGACTGCTGAGGAAATCACCTTATTGAAAAAGGCGGTGAGGATTTCTGCGATAGGCCAGATTGAGGTAATGAAAGCGGCCAAGCCAGGGATGTCTGAGCGAGAGATTCAGGGTGTTCATGAGTTTATTTACAAAAGATACGGGGCAGAGGATTTGGGCTATCCTTCCATCGTAGGAGGAGGGAATAATGGTTGCATTCTTCATTACGTTGAAAATGACAAACAAAACCTAAGTGATCGATTGTTGCTCATGGACCTTGGTGCGGAGTGGAAAGGATATACTGCAGATGTGACTCGGACCATCCCAATTAGTGGGAAATTCAATGAAGAAGAGCGTGCGATTTATGAATTAGTCTATCAAGCTCAGGAAGCTGGGATAGCATTATGTAAGCCAGGAATAAGTTTTGGAGAGATTGATGTTGCAGGCAGGAAAATTATCAATGAAGGCCTAGTCGCACTTGGAATCATCAAGGCTGGAGAAAATCATTCCTATTTTCCACATGGTACAAGCCATCACTTAGGATTAGATGTACACGATCGTGGCGTAAGAGGAGCAAGTCTAAAAGAGGGGGTAGTACTAACAGTAGAACCAGGGATCTACATTCCAGAGGGAAGTAAGTGTGATCGAAAATGGTGGGGAATAGCTGTACGAATCGAAGACGATATTTTGGTAACCAAAGATAGCCCAATTAATCTCTCTGGAGAAGCACCTAGATCAATAGCTGCTATCGAGCAAATGATGCGGATTCCAAGTGTATTGAAGAATTGGGTGCTGCCGGAGATTGATTGAGGTAGATTGAAGGTGATTCGTACTTGATTTTTTGGTTAACCCGATAATAAATCTCTCGCGGCGACGCAGCGACGCAGCAAAATATTTTTGAATATGGAAAAGATTGAGAATGATATCGCTACACTGATTTTAGATAAAGCATTTCTCATACACAGAGAATTGGGGCCAGGATTGCTGGAGTCAATATATGAAAGAGTTTTAAGCCATGAGTTGAAAAAGGCTGGACTCCAAGTCGCTAATTAGGTGTTCATTCCTTTCAATTGGGATGAGATCATTTTTGAAAATGGATTTAGAGCAGATTTAATAGTTGCCAACAAGGTTATTGTAGAGATTAAATCAGTTCAAATATTAGCTCCTGTCCACTCTAAACAATTAATGACTTATTTGAGGCTAACTAAATTGAAATTGGGTTTACTCCTGAATTTTAATGAGGCCTTATTAAAAGATGGGATAAAAAGAGTGGTCAATAATTTATAAACAACAGGTTTTTTTTTCTTACAGGTCGCTGCATCGTCGCGCCGCTACGAGCAAAAAAATCAAATTTTAAATCAATCCTTCCGCTTCAAATCTCCCCGCTTAATCGATCGGATAAATTGGGACCAAGCAAAAGGATCGAGTAATCGAAGTGGTCTAGGACCATAGAGGTCTTGATTCTGGAGCATCTGACCCTGCTGGAAATAGCGGAAGTTCTCATTGCTAGAAGCAGGCATACTCTCCGCCCAGCGCAGTAGCATTTCTGGGCTCATATTTGCTCGACTGATTGACATGGGATCTACCACATTCATCGCAAGGATCGCCTGTTTGAATTCTGCTTCGGTAGGATAGGGCATGACCTCAATTTCTGCAAGAGCAATCTCATCCACTTCCATTGTCAAGATCAAGCTGATCCGATCATTTTCTACTATTTCCGGGATTTTAAAGCTTTGTTTTTTCAAACCAATGAACGAGAAAATAATACTATCACCTTCCAATACAGGCATGGAGAAATACCCAAATCTACCTGAACTGGTTCCTCGTCCTTTTTTGGGAACGTAGATATTTACCCCAGGCACAGCATCGGTGCTATCTGAATTTAGAATAATCCCAGAAAGCTGGATTACTTTTTTTTCACGTTGATCTTGGGCGCTTGCTTGGCTTACCGAAAAAATAAATCCTAGGACGAAAATTAATAGCGAAGGGTATGTAATTGAGCTTTTCACAAATAAATTAACTTATTAGCCAGCGTATAGTTCTGTTTTCGGTGCGATAATACCCTAATTTCGGGTGAATTTTTATTTTCATTGCATAAACTGCGTTAAAAATTACTAATGCGATTAAAAAATATCAGTTTAAACTACGGCTTAAAAATCTTCAAAGCGCTCTCTGAAGAGCCTAGAGTTAGGATTTTTCACTTATTGATGATTAATAAAGAATTATCAATTTCTGACTTTGAATTGATTTTAGATTTTACTCAGACCAAAACCAGCCGACATTTGATCTCATTGAAAAATGCGGGACTCCTTGGTAGTCGAAGGGTAGATCAATGGGTGTTTTATTACATTCTCGAAGAATACCTCGAAATCATTCAGCAGATTTTCAAGTTTATCCAAAAAGATCCGAGTCTGATCCGCGATCAGGAAACTTTGGAGATCCTAAAATCCAACCGCGAACTCGCCATTAATAAAATTCAAAACAACCAATACCGTCGATAAAAGCCTTGAAAACTTACCAACACATTTTCTTTGACCTTGATCATACCCTTTGGGATTATGATAGGAATGTCACCGAGTCACTTTCCGAACTTTATCATCACTATGATTTACTAGGATTGGGAATCCCCACTTTCCAAAATTTCTTTGATTCTTTTCATCATATCAACTACCAACTTTGGGATGATTATAATGTGGGAAGAATAGATAAAGTTAATTTGAGAAAAACACGATTCCCAAGAATTTTCTCACATGCAGGAGGATTGGCTGATGCTATTCCTGCCGAATTTGAAGAAGATTTTATGCATAGAACCTCTTCCAAGTCGCATGTTTTCCCTTATACGTTTGAGATTTTGGGCTACCTCCAGAACAAATATCAATTGCATATAATTACTAATGGATTTGATGAGTCGCAGGCTAAAAAAATGAATTCGGCGAAACTGACTACCTATTTTGACTTGGTGGTGACCTCAGAGACCACTGGCTATAAAAAGCCTGATGCTCGAATTTTTCATCATACTGTGGAAAAGCTTGGGACAAGACATGAGCATTGTCTGATGATTGGGGATAATCCCAATTCCGATATTTTGGGTGCAATCAACGCAGGAATTGATCAAGTTTATTTCAATCCTGAGGGAAAAAAAATTGACTTGAAACCTACCTACACTATTGCCCATTTGAAGGAATTGGAAAGTTTGCTCTAAGATGTTTTGTATTCAAAATCACTAGCCAAACAATCCCCTTTCCTTACCTTTGGCTTAAACAGAAACCAAATAAACTCCAAATAGTATGTTAAAAGGATTTTTCAATGTGCCGGTTCCAGTGAATGAGCCAGTGAAATCGTATGCTGTAGGAAGCCCAGAGCGAAAAGAAGTGAAAGCTGCTTTGGAAGAAGCGAGATCTAAACAAATCGATGTGCCAATGTATATCGGAAGTGATGAAGTACGTACTGGGAAAACCCGTCCGATGTCACCTCCTCATGATCACCAACATATCTTAGGTCACTTTCACGAAGGGGATGCTTCCCATGTGGAGCAAGCAATTAATGCCGCTATGGGGGCGAAACATGCTTGGGAAAATCTCGCTTGGGAGCAGCGAGCAGCTATTTTCCTAAAAATAGCCGATCTGATCGCAGGTCCATATCGAGCTAAACTCAACGCTGCAACGATGCTTGGGCAATCCAAAAATGTCATGCAAGCAGAGATCGATGCAGCTTGTGAGTTCATTGATTTCGTGCGCTTTAATGTAAAATACATGACTGAGATTTATGCTCAGCAACCACCAGTTTCTGGAAATGGGATCTGGAATCGATTGGAGCAGCGACCACTCGAAGGATTCGTGTTTGCCTTGACTCCGTTCAATTTTACCGCAATTGCAGGGAATCTACCTACTTCTGCAGCCATGATGGGGAATACCATTGTTTGGAAACCAGCTTACACGCAGATCTATTCAGCGAATGTATTGATGGAGGTCTTCAAAGAAGCAGGTGTGCCGGATGGCGTGATCAACTTGATCTATGTCGATGGTCCAACTGCCGGAGACGTGATCTTCAATCATCCTGATTTTGCCGGAATTCACTTCACAGGTTCTACAGGCGTATTTCAGCATATCTGGAAGACTA
>JBLGAM010000065.1:0-17857 GCA_047612305.1 Planctomycetota bacterium
TGGATACTGGCGCTACGGAAGAAGAAGACATCTTCCCTCTTTATAAAACAGTAAACAAAATAATTAACGATTGGTCTGAAAAAAACGGAAAGGTTGAATTAATTGTGGCTCATACTCATAAGCATGGCGACCACTTTGCAGCAGATGGACAGTTTGAAGGAAAACCCAACACAACAGTTATAGGTCTTGAAGTCGATGATTTAAAGAACTTTTACGATATATCAAATTGGCCCGAGGAAATCGTAGATTTTGATTTAGGTAATCGATTAATGAAAATAATACCTATACCTGGACATCAAGCTTCTTCAATTGCTGTCTATGACAAATCAACGAAAATTTTATTGACTGGAGACACGTTTTATCCAGGTAGACTGTATGTGAAAGATTGGAATGCTTTTAAAATGAGTATTGAACGACTTATGAAATTCACTGACAATAATGAGATTTCAATTATACTTGGAAACCACATTGAAATGACTCAAACACCAGGAGTTGACTACCCAATGGAAACTATTTACCAGCCGAAAGAACACCGGCTTTCTCTAGGCATTAGACAACTAGAGGAACTCTCAATTGCACTAACTAAACTAGGTAACGAGCCGACGAGAGAAATTTATGATAGCTTCATAATTTACCCAGTTAATTGAAAAGGAAAAGGCTCTAAAAACACCAACAAATGAATAGGGGTTTAACAGTTAAGAAACTTTGTTGGCATGTGGAGAGTCCGCCGCTATTATTAAATTTAAACGACGGTGTGGCTATGTGCCAAGGGAAAGGCTAATGCTTTCTAATCCCCACTCACCCATGGCTAGACGTTAGGAGAAATCCTTTCAGTCTTTCCCCTTCAAAATCCCACTCTTTAAATTAATCGTATCTTTGCAGATTACTATTCACAACTAATCTATTGGAGTAGCTTTCTACCATTGAAAGAGGTAGTCTGGCTGCCCCTATAAATACCTTTCATGTCCAAATTACCAGTAGCGTATAAGTTCCTTGATTTATCCGATTACGGAAGACCAAGTGCTAGATGGATTGCTAGCTCACTCAAAGACACCTGGGTAACTCCGATACATATTACTTCTTGGTTTATTGTCTCTGGGTTCTTAGCCATTGCCTGCATTCTGTTGCAGTTCTATGCCGCAGCTGCATTTTTTCTGATTCTTAAATCCATTTTGGATGCTGCAGATGGCGAACTCTCACGATTGAAGAATACGCCCTCTTACATTGGAAGATACTACGATTCGATTGCCGATATCCTATTGAATTTTCTCTTTTTCCTGGCCTTTTGGCATATTACTGATGGTAAAATCGGATACATGCTTCTCGCGTTTATAGGTGTCCAGCTTCAAGGCACACTTTACAATTACTATTATGTCATCCTAAGAAATACCGTGAATGGGGACTCTACAAGTAGGATTTTTGAGGATGAGGCGCCGATTGCCATGAAAGGTGAAAAGCAAAGTACAGTCAATAAGTTCTACAAAGTATATGACTTGCTCTACATCTCATTTGACAAAACGATCTATTACCTAGATCGCAATGCCATGAATAGTGAGCCATTCCCTCGATGGTTTATGACGATGCTTTCCACCTTTGGACTGGGTTTTCAGCTACTGATTATGGCTATTATGTTGGCATTACATTTAGAGGCTTATGTCATCCCATTTTTCATTGGGTATTCCTCTTTAATTTTGGTCTTTGTGGCGATCCGGAAAATTATTTTGAGAATTTCTTAATCATCCCAAGATCCCCTTTGCAAGAGCGGAACACCATTTACCTAGGTTCAGCATGAAATTGGAGAAGAACCAATACATGCTATACTTGGCAATTTTTCGAATATTGAATACGCCTGGCCAGTTTGAATTCAAATCCTATATCCTTTATTTTTTTTGAAATAAGTACATAGGAATTAAAGCATTTCCAGAAGCTTTTTTTGAAAAATATTGGAAATAATAGCGGTGAGTAATTTCCAAGCTACCTCGATAAAATCGGTTATATTTAAAGGAATTCAACCTATGTAAACCCTTTTTCAAAACCCAAAAAATGATACCGCTCAAAAAAACGCTACTATTCCTGTTTCTGATTTTAACCATTGCTCCGGCTAAAAGCCAAACCAAAATCGGGGTATTTGATAATCATCTTGATATAGGCGATCCTAAGAATAAAGGATTTGCATACTATCAGGAAGAAGATCAAACTTATATGATCGGGGGAAGTGGTAAAAACATGTGGTTTAATGAAGATCAGTTTCAATATCTGTGGACCACAATCCAAGGCGATTTTATTTTAAGAGCTGAAATTGACTTTATTGGTGAAGGAGTGGATCCGCATCGTAAAGTAGGATGGATTGTAAAAAATGACTTAAACAGTGAGACTCCCCATGTGAATGCCTCCACGCATGGGGACGGATTGACCTCCTTACAATATCGAAAAACTATTGGTGGTGATACAGAAGAACTAGTTTCGGAAAACACTGCTCCAGATGTAATTCAGCTCGAAAGAAAAGGGAATGTTTTCATTATGTCAACGGCCAAGTTTGGAGAGCAATTCGTTGAGGTGCAACTAGAAGATATGCCCATAGCTAATCAAGTTTTCATTGGGCTTTACGTCAGCTCACACAATCCTGATATTGTAGAAGTGACCAAGTTTAGAAATGTGAGAATCATAAAACCTGCAGCTGTTGATTTTCAACCTTATCGAGACTATTTGGGAAGTCGGCTTGAAGTGATGGACGTAGCAACAGGACATAGAAAAGTACTGTTTACCACAACGAATTCGATTCAGGCTCCAAATTGGACTCCAGACGGAAAGAAACTAATCTATAATTCCGAAGGTAGAATGTACCAATATCATCTGAATGAAGGAACCATAAGCCCACTAAACACCGGATTTGCCATTAAAAACAACAATGATCATGTGTTGTCATTTGACGGAACCTTGATGGGTCTGAGTAGTCATAATCCCGCTGATATGAATAATTCAACGCTGTATTACCTGCCTTCTGAGGGCGACTCCAACCCTGTTGTGGTGAATAAGCCTGGTTTGGGAGCATCCTACTTGCATGGTTGGTCTCCAGATAATAAGGAGATGCTTTTCACAGGACAGCGAAACGGACAATATGATATCTATTCGATTGATATAAAGACAGGAGTAGAAAAGCAATTGACCAACCTAAAAACACTGGATGATGGTCCAGAATATAGCCCTGATGGAAAGCATATTTTCTTTAATTCGGTCCGAACTGGCAAAATGAAACTTTGGAAAATGGACCCAGATGGAAAAAATCAAGCTCAACTGACCTTTGATGAATACAATGACTGGTTTCCACATATCAGCCCCGATGGAAAATGGATTGCTTTTATTTCTTTTCCAAAGGACATTGACCCAAGTGACCATCCATTTTACAAGCATTGCTTAGTGCGAATTATGCCTTTTGAAGGTGGAACTCCTCGAATTATCGGTTACATCTATGGCGGACAAGGCTCGATCAATGTGCCCAGTTGGTCACCTGACAGTAAGTCGATTACTTTTGTCACTAACTCTAAATTATAACTATAAGCGGCCTAAAATCCACACGAGAATTTACCCGATGAAAATGTATTTGAGATAGCCCAATTCAAAAAGCAATGAAAACGTTTCAAGGGTCACGTATGGAACTGAAGATTTTGGAACCCAAGAAAAAGGGAAAATGGTAGGTTCAAGATTTTGAAAAAAAATCCTTCTTTGGTTTTTTCAAATATTCGGTCATTTCTTGGCTGATCTCCTTGTACTTTTCTTTATGATTCTTCAAAAAAAAATAGATTCTCGATACATTATGGGTAGGGCGGAAAAATCAGCTAAAAACAATTTTAAGGTCATTTAGATCAATTCTCTTAATTTTACCAATGGTGATTTTTTCCCTAAAAAGACTTTAAAAATTGAAAAATAAGAGAATTGCAATCCTAGGCGCTGGTGGATTAGGTGTCTGTACGGCATTGGAGCTCGCTAATCGAGGCTATCTGGTTGATCTTTATGAAGAAACTAATGCTCCGGTAAAAAAGGCGAGTTACGTCCAAGAAGGGAAAATTCACCTTGGGCTAATTTATGCCATGGATCGAGACCTCCACACGGCCAAGGAGATGATCAATGGGGCCTTACATTTCATTTCCTATCTTAAAAGATGGATTGAAATCGACCCTGAAGACATTATTTCCACACCCTTTTACTATGGCGTTCACACCGGATCTTTGATGAGCCCGGAAGAGATTTCGGTACACTATAAGCGTTGTAGCGACTATTTTAATGAGGCTAGAAGCCATTTCAAAAAAGACTATCTCGATCTATTTGAGTCCTTAGAAATCTCAAGATTACCAAGCTCCCAAATCGGAGACATTGCAAATCCTGAATACCTGTCTGCAATTTTTCAGACCACCGAATATGCGGTTGAGCCAAGGATTATTTCGGAGAAACTTACAGAAGCAGTTGCCTCCCATCCTAATGTCACTCTATTTCTCAACACCAAAATCACGGCGGTTTCTGATCAAGGAAATAATCTAAAAGTTCATTTCCTTCGTGATTCCATTCTGGATTCAGAGAGCTATTCCGAAGTGATTAACGCGACTTGGAACGGATTACTTGCCATTGATAAAACGATGGGAATCGAACCACCTCACAAATGGTCACATCGCTACAAGTTTGGAAATAGAATCTTCCTCCAATTAAAACCTGATGATTTACCATCACTTACCATTGTACAAGGCCCTTTTGGGGATACGGTAAATTTCAAGGATCGAGGACTTTTTATGTCTTGGTATCCAACTGGAAGAACAGGCTGGTCGGAGGAGTATCGGGCTCCAGACTGGGATTCGCAGTATTCTACGCAAGAGCGAATGGAAGTATTCGAAAAAAGCTTGGCCGAAATCGCACTTCGAATTCCCTCGTTAAACAAGCTCAAATTCGAGCCCAAAGACATCAGTCCAGTAGGTGGTGTGATTTATGCCCACGGTAATAAAGATGTAGATTCAGCAGAAAGTAAATTACATACCCGGTTTGAAGTGGGCATGCGGTCTTTTGGTAATTACCACACTGTAAATACCGGAAAGTATACCATTATTCCTTTATTGGCAGTCAACATCGCAAATCAGATTTCCGGAAAACCGCTAAACTAAATCCATTTGAAAAGTCCGCTGATATCCATAATAGTAGCTACATATAACTCCAGTCATGTACTTCGCTATGCGATCCAAAGCGTTTTGGATTCAGATTATCAAAACTGGGAAATGATCATCATAGGCGACTACTGTACAGACGATACAGAATCGGTGGTCCAAAGTTTTGATGACTCAAGAATCGCCTTCTCGAATTTAGACCAAAATAGCGGGCAGCAAGCTAAACCAACGAATGTAGCCTTGGGCAAAGTAAGGGGCGATTACATTACTTTTCTCAATCAGGATGATCTTTTTTTCAAAGATCATCTTAGTAGCTGTGTGGAAGAAATACAAAAATCTGGCGCTGAGTTTATGGTTATCCCTGGAATAAAAATCTCTCCCTCAATTCCACAAGAACTAGAAAATAATTCATTTGCAGCCGAGATGTATGCAGTGCACCCCAAAGGGGAATTTTCACCCCACATTTTCAGCATTGCTTCTACTTGGTTTATCCATCGGGATGTTCCTAAAAAAATTGGAAAATGGAAAATGGAAAAAGATGCCTTTGTCACCCCATCTCAAGAGTGGCTTTTCCGGGCATATACACAAAATATACGCTTTCATTTTCCAAAAAAAATAGGTCTATTAATCATTCATAGCGCTGAACGAAAAGGTTTTTACACTGAAAACTCAAGCTATGAGCATGATTATTTTTTCCCAAGATTAAACACCTTGGACTTAAAATCAGACCTGCTAGAAAAAGCAGCTTTGAAAGCGGCAGGAGATTATAACTATTTAGTATTCAAATCACCTCATTCCCTGTTCAGAAGAATTATAGGGGCTCCGTTCCATCTTGTCTTGGAACGCTTAAAAATCCACCCCACCTCTTTCCGGCTTTATTTGAAATGGAAAAAAAGAGGAAGATTCATCAGTCATCTAAAGAATATTGCTGAACAACCTAAAGAGAATCAAGGGGAAATTAGCCAGAAGGAATGCTACTATTCACAAAAAAATCCTTGATCATTTAAAAAGCGCTTTCTTTTTGGTACTGGCAGTTTATTTTACCTTTAAAAAATAAAGCCCCACGCCAACCTGTGATAAATACCCTTTTCCGTATCTCCGCCTTTTCTGCATTTATTTTTCTTTTGGCATGCCAATCAAAATCTCCTGTAGAACGGCTTAACGTCATCCTCATTCTTACCGATGATCAAGGCTTCGGCGACCTTCGGATTCATGGAAATGACTCTATTAATACTCCTATGTTAGATCAATTGGGAATGGAATCCGCCCGCTTTGATCGCTTCTATGTGAGTCCACTCTGCGCACCTACTCGAGCAAGTATCTTAACAGGTCGCTATCATTTACGCACGGAAACAGTTTCAGTTTCTAATGGCTTGGAGACCATGGCCGCCGCTGAATATACCCTGGCAGAACTTTTTAAAGACAACGACTACCAAACCGGAATTTTTGGCAAATGGCACAATGGGCAGCATTATCCCAATCATCCACTGGCTCAGGGTTTTGATGAGTTTACCGGCTTTTTGGCTGGTCATTGGTCCAATTATTTTGACACCCATGTGGAAAAAAATGGGAAGATCTACGAAGCTGAAGGTTACCTTCCTGATGTTTTGACGGATGAAGCGATTGCCTTTATGGAGAAGAATAAAGCGCAGCCATTCTTCACTTACCTCGCCTACAATACGCCACATAGCCCACATCAAGTTCCTGCCGAATACTTTGATGTCTATAAAAAAATGGGGCTCTCGGATGAGCTGGCGGCTATTCATGGAATGGTTAGCAATATCGACGCAAATATAGGCCGACTGCTAGCCAAGGTCAAGGAACTGGGTCTAGAAGAAAACACACTTATTATCTTCCTAACTGATAACGGCCCGAATGGACAGCGTATCAACGGTAACATGAAAGGCATCAAGGGAAGTATCAATGAAGGAGGAGTTCGCGTTCCTTCCTTTTGGAAGTTACCCGGAAAAATAATCCCTGAACTGAAAGAAATCCCTGGGGCTCACATAGACATCTTGCCCACTTTAGTGGATTTGTTAGCGCTGAATTTTGAAGAAAAGCTTCCCCTTGATGGTATTTCGCTAGCTCCAACACTTCACGGAGAACGACAGCAGGTTTCCAGATCGATCTTTTCGCATGTCGCATTTCTTGATAAGGTTTTGATTTCACGATCGGGAGCAATTCGAAAGGACTCTTTGCTTTTGACACTTTTGCCAAATAGCATTGAATTGTATGATCTGAAAAATGATCCAGAACAGCAAAAAGACCTTTCCTCAGTTTTACCTGATCAAACGCTTTCGCTTACCAATGAGTATCAAGCTTGGTGGAGAGAGGTCACAAAGGGAATAGAAATGAATCGGCCAATTCCCATCTCGAATCAAAGTCCGCAAATTGTACTTGCAGGTTACGAGGCTACATTTTCAGGTGAAACACGTTTCTTTGAAGGCCACGGCTGGGCGCAGGATTGGTTGACGAATTGGAAAAATACCGCTGACAGTATTTCTTGGGAATTGACTGTATTGGATTCTGGACGTTACGAAGTCTTTTTGGAATATACAGCCCAAGATGATCAAGTAGGATCTGACTTATTGCTTCGAATTGGGAATTCAGAAATCCCTTTCAAAATAACTCAAGCCTTTGAAGGGCAACTCATCCCAAGTCCAGACCGAGTACTAAGAAAAGAAGCTCCCGAAAAAACATGGAAAACTATCCCAATCGGGATTCTTAATTTAAAAAAAGGTTAGGATAAGCTAGTCTTAACGTCAAAAAAAATAGCCCTAGGAGGAATTGGAGATATCTTTAGCATTCGGCTAATTCCAACGACACAGAACTAATCAAAAATAGAAATGAAAAATCCAAAGAACCTGACGCTGGATCCTGAGAATTGGGACGAAATCCGCGAGTTGGGACACCAGATGATTGACGATTTGGTCGATTATTGGAAAGGAATCAGGGAAGAACCGATCTGGAAGCCAATCCCAGAGGAGGTGAAGGCTACCTTTAATTCGCCAATTCCAAAAACTGGACAAAGTCCGACTAAAGTATATCAGGAATTCAAGGAGACCATTTTCGCATATAATAAAGGAAATGTACATCCGCGATTTTTTGCTTGGATCGAAGGAACAGGAAATCCAATGGGGGTCTGGGGAGATCTCCTTGCATCGGGTATGAATCCCAATGTGACGATAGGTGAGCATGCACCTATGTATGTGGATCAGCAAGTGGTGAATTGGTGTAAAGCGATGATGGGGTTTCCCGAAGAAGCTTCAGGAATTTTGGTTAGTGGTGGAAGTATGGCAAACATCACCGCACTGACGGTTGCAAGAAACTCTTTTAAAACCCTGAATATCCGAAAAAAAGGACTCCATAAAACAGCCGAGAAGCTGCTTATCTATTGCTCTATAGAGACGCATAGTTGCATTGAGAAAGCCGCAGAAATTATCGGTCTTGGAACAGATGCAGTCCGAAAAATCGGCGTAAATGATCATTTTGAAATGCTGACAGATGAATTGGAAGCTCAGATTCAAGCGGACTTGGAAGCTGGGTTTAGTCCCTTTTGCATTGTAGGTACATCAGGTACTGTAAATACCGGTGCCATAGATCCTATGGATGAATTGCTAACCCTTAGCCGAAAATATCACCTTTGGTTTCATGTGGATGGGGCCTATGGTGCACTCTGCAAGTTGGATCCCGTTTATTCCGATCGATTAAAGGCCATAGAAGAAGCAGATAGCTTGGCATTTGATCTTCATAAATGGCTTTATGTCCCTTATGAGGTCGGTTGTACGCTGATCCGGGATAAGAAAAAGCACCGAGATTCATTTTCTATTACGCCCAATTACCTCCTTCCCGAGACCCGCGGCTTGGCAGGAGGATTGCATTCGCTGAATAATTATGGCTTTGAGCTTTCCCGAGGATTCAAGGCGCTCAAAATCTGGATGTCACTCAAAGAGCAGGGGCTGGACAAGTATCAAAAGATGATTGCCCAAAATAATCGTCAGGCAGAATACCTCGCTGAATTGGTGACTTCAGCACCTCAATTGGAATTAACCGCTCCGGTATCGATGAGCATTACTTGCTTCCGAATGATCCATCCTGATTACACAGAGGCAGAGCTACGTGAATTAAACCGGGAAATTTTGCTACGCCTTCAAGAGGAAGGAATCGCTGCCCCAAGCTCGACCATTCTGAATGGAAGGTTTACACTTCGAATCGCCAACGTCAATCAACGAACACGGTTTGAGGATATGGATATTTTAGTTCGAGAAGTTCTAAGGATTGGAAATACCTTACTCTAAATTAAAAAAAGGCATATTGAAGGTTAAAAATTCATTTAACTCAAAAATAGAAATCTTACATTTGTTATAAAAAAAATTTCTTTAAGATGAAAACAATCAAAATTCTGGCGATTCTTACCATGCTCACATTAAGTTCTTTTACAGCGCTTCAAGCACAAGAAGTCGGTATCCGATTTGGGGATTTCTATGGTAATAATGTCGCCATTGATGGGGTTTTTGCACTCGGGGAATTCAGCAGGATCCATGCTGATGTCAGTTTTGGAGGAAATGGATTGGGAATTGATGCACTTTGGAATCCAATTTATGATGATATTCCTGATACCGATTTGCAATGGTATGCAGGATTTGGTCCTGCGCTATATCTTGGCGACGATTTTCGCTTTGGAGCTGCCGGCGAAGTGGGTGTTGAGTATGCAATCTCAGATGTTCCCATCACGATTGGCCTCGACTTTAGGCCCTATTTATTCTTAGTCGAGGAGACGGAATTCCGTGCAGGATTTGGCCTAAATGTGCGCTGGAGATTAAATTAAATAATCTATTAATCCATAACTTTAAGTCGACTAGTCAAGATTAGTCGACTTAAAGTTATGGAACAGATCGTATCGGGTGAGTTTTTTCTGGAAAGGTTTTCTGGAAAGGGTGGTTAGACTTATATCAAACTCCCAATCTCTATTTTTCCTTCTGGGAAAGCATTTGGAATGTTAAAAGTATCCAGATCAATAGACTCTTTCGCTTTCGAAGGCAATCATCTTGTAGCAATTGGAGATGGCTCACTTTTCATTCCAGTGGCCAAATCTATTAGAGCGATATTAAAGAAAGAAGCCGGTGACCGAGTTCATTTGAAATTACTACGTGACGAAATTCCTTCAGAAGCTCCTCAAGAATTGGTTGACTGCATCAAGGATGATCCTGGGAAAGTATCCACTTGTTCAAAACCTCTTTAAAGCAAATCAAACCAATTGGGTAGAATACATTTATGGAACGAGTTCACTCGAAGCTAAAACAGAACGAATCCTTAAGCTTTTATCCGAGTTAAAAAGGCATTAAAACTCGATGATAATCCCTATCGTGGGTAGTAGGGTGCCTGCAGTATTTTCCAAAAAGCGAAGTTGATAGCGCGTTGGATCCGTCGGGTCGATTAGGATTCCCCCCCCAGAATCTCTCATCGGTACCAACAATGATGGCTGCTCTGCTTGGAAATTGTAGGCGTTTTGAATGTCCACATACCAGTTGAAATTCCAGTTTTTGAAGTAGTACTTTTTATCCAATCGCAAGTCAAGCTGATGAAAAGCAGGCAATCTAATCGCATTAATTTGGGTAAAATCAAAAATTGGTTGGCCTCTTAGATTCCAATTGCTGATCAAAGCAGATTCTTCTGCCTCGAAAGGTGTGTAAGGCGTCCCTCCCAAAAATCGCCATCTAGCACCAATTTCCCAGTTATTTCCAAAACGCTTTCCAGCAGTCAGACTGACAATAAATTGATTGTCCCAAGAAGAAGGGATAAATCCTTCGGTGTTAGGATTGGTAAATTCACTTCTGACCAAGGTCACGGCTGCGATTCCATAGAAATTATTAAACAGTCGCTGCTGGGCCAAAAACTCTATTCCGTAGGCCCTCCCTTCGGCGTTGGATGCCACTGGCTCATTTCCGATTACTCCAAAATCAGCGCCTAAATTTGCCAAGGCAATGCCATTTCTGACTGAAGAAGGATAATTATTATAGCGTTTGTAAAATGCCTCTGCCGTGAAACGTCTGTTTTTCTCAGGAACGACAAATTCAATTCCAGCAATTAATTGAGAGTTTCTTATGAATTGAACATCATTTTCCCGGTTGACTAGCACCCCTTCGTTATCCTGAAATCCAAGTACCGTATACGCTGGTTTTTGGTAATAAATTCCAGCATTTGCTGTCGCAAATAAATTTGGTTTTAACTGATAAGAAAAGGAAACTCGTGGAGAAATTTGATTCAGTGGGTTAGAAGCTGTTTCTGCAAAATCAGCTCCGTCCATTCGAACTCCACCTGTCACCAATAAGCGATCATTATAAAAATTTCTAGACCCAGAAATAAATGCGCCATACTGGTTAAAATTGGAAGTCGATTCTACATCGATGACCTGACCTGAGGAAGCAAGTATAGCTCGATCGAAGTTGTTGATAAAATACCTTGAATATTGGTAATTAACTCCATATTTGAGGGTGTAACCTTTTCCAAAAATACTGTTCTCGGCTCTAAATTTGTTTTCTGATTCTTGAGAGATGTATCTAAAAAGCAGGTTTGACTCATTACTTTCGTCATTTCCGGCATATTTATAGGCCTCATTGTTGAGCATATTTCTACTTAACACAAAAGTCCAAAACCCGTTTTCCCGGAATCGTTTCAATTTTAATCCGGTCGTATAATTCCACTGACTTTGGATTGGTAGCACATCTAGCAAATACAGTCGGTCGGCGCGCTCATCGTCAGTTTCCTCCTCAGGAACATCCTGATTCAATACAAAATTATCAATTGCTCCTACTCCGATAAAAGTCAATTCCGTTTTTTCATTGAGTTTAGTGGTTGTTTTCACTTGGAAATCATTGAAAGTTGGAAGAAAAGGCAAGCCAATTAGTCTGAAAAGTCCCTGTAAATAGGACCTTCTAGCCGATACCAAATAGGTCGTTTTTTCACCGATCGGTCCTTCATTCGATAAAGTCAACTCGGAAGCCCCCAGTGTCAATTGGGTAGCCATTTTGTCTCTACGTCCTTCTTTCAAGGTAAACTCGAAGAATGAACTCATTGCGTCCATTCTATTTGCAGGAAATCCCCCCGCAATCAAATCCACATTCTTGATCAGGTTCACATTGAGAATCCCGACAGGACCTCCAGAGGAACCCTGAGTGGCAAAGTGGTTGATCACCGGCACTTCAATCTCATCTACGAAAAACTTATTCTCATTGGGCGCTCCTCCGCGGATAATGATGTCATTTCTGAAACTTGCCGAACTGGCTACTCCAGGCAGGGATTGGATGACTCGGGAAATATCTCGATTACCACCTGGATATCGCTCGATTTCATTGGAATTCAATTTTCTTACCGAAAGCGGAGTTTCCTCAGATCTGGAAAACTCTGAACTGACTACTACCTCTGATAATTCTGAAGCATCTTCTGCCAATGCAAAATCCAGCTGAACAGATTTTGCTTGAGTTACTTGAACTTCGTAAGCTGTAGCAGTCTTGTAGCCAACGAAACTGGCTCGTACATTATATAAACCCGGAGTTACATTTAAGATTTCGTAAAAACCTTCTCCGTCCGAAATCGCCCCAAGCTCAGTTTCCATAATTAGCACGTTGGCAAAAGGAACCGCTTGATTATTTACCGGATTGAATATTCGACCACGAATAATTCCCTGCGAAAATGCTGAAAGTGATAGAGCAAATACTACTAATAAGGTATAAGTAAACTTCATAGTTGGATTGTATTACCTAGAAAATCAATTCACCCCAAAAAAGTTTAGATGCTTAGAATATTTCAACAAAAATCATCGAAATCAAGCCGTTTGTTTTTCTTTTTCTCTCCAAAGCCTCCACCAAGGAGTACCTGGCGAATCATGATGCTCGAAGTGGTAGCCGAAAAAATAACACGAAAAAAAAGCCCAAAGATGGTTTTTTGATTGACTTGCAGAATGATGTGGATTTTCACTTTCTCCACGGTGCGGAAGGTAAGTCCCAAAGTAAAAAAGCTGAAGCGTGGAAAGGATTGCAGGAAGCATCCAGAAAACAACCAAGTTTTCTGTCGGGAGAAAAAGCTTCAAAATATTAAATGTAACGGCCATGAAAAGAATCTGCCAAACGGTCACATATTGCTTCACAAAACTGAAATACCAAATCAGAAAATTATCCGAAGAATGATAATCCGGATCTTTCTCCGTAGCTACATAGCGATGGTGCTCATGATGCTTTGGAAAAAGCTTCCAATAAAAATTATAAGAAAAGAGCATTGCTGAAAACCATCCTAAGGCATGATTAACTTTTTTATTTGAACAGACCAAGCCATGCATGGCATCGTGTGCAGTGATGAAAAGTCCCGTGTATAGATGCGTTTGAATAAAAACGCCAAGGTATATCAGCGGATTAGTCCAATCGATCTCAACTTGAAGCAGCAAAAAAAGGGAAATTGCCCAAAGTAAGATAATCGAAGAGGCTATAATCGCTCCTTTCGGATCGATGGATGATATTGATTTCGCCGAATTCATGAATTTAATTTCGGAATGTTTTCTTAAAATGTAAAAATTCGCTCTCTTACGTGCTCCATTAGCCACAGTGGGGTGGAAGTCGCACCGCAAATCCCAACTTTATCATTTTCGCCAAACCAATCAGATTCGATTTGGTCAGCATTTGAAACGAAATAGGTGTTTTCATTCTTCTCTTTGCAAACATTGTAAAGCACTTTTCCATTGGAGGATTTGGTCCCACTCACAAAAATGATTTTATCAAATTTCTCTGCAAAAGATCTTAATTCCTTATCCCTGTTTGAGACCTGACGACAAATGGTATCGTTAGTATTTACAGTGATACCGTTTTGCCTTAAAATCTCATTAATCTCGTAAAATTTATCTGTGCTTTTGGTCGTCTGGCTGTAGAGCGTGATGTTCTTTGGAAGACTAGGTAGGTCGAGTTCGGAGATGTCTTGGAAGACAATCGCTTTGTTACCGGTTTGACCCAATAAACCAATCACTTCAGCATGTCCATGCTTACCATAAATATAGATTTTTTCGTCCTTGTCAAATGAGTTTTTTATTCGGTACTGAAGTTTTAAAACCACTGGACAACTCGCATCGATCAGCGTCAAATTATTCTTGATCGAAAGCTCATAAGTTGAGGGTGGCTCCCCATGTGCTCTGATCAAAACTCGCTCATTGGTCAACTCATTCAACTCTACATGATCGATAATCCTGAGTCCTTTTCGAGTCAAACGGCTTACTTCTTCATCATTGTGCACGATATCTCCCAAACAGTAGAGGTAACCTTGCTCATCTAGAATTTCTTCAGCCATCTCGATAGCATATACTACTCCGAAACAGAAACCAGAGCTATCATCTATTTGAACTTGAAGATTTTTCATAGCCTTTTAACCTTAAGTGAGTTGAATTGTTTTGTGGCATAATAATCTAATATACTTACGATAATCTACAATAACGAAAATTGCGGATGGTACCATCAATCGGTACGGTCCAGATCCAAGTAATATCCTTGAACGAAAAGATTGAACGGGAAAGAAAGTTTTACACAGCTAGTTGATACCTAGTTTTGATCCGAAATATGTGCCCAATAGCAGGGTTATCTTCTTAGAGTTTGGAATACGAATTCGCTCTTGAATGATTTTCTCCGCTGGCAGGCTTTTAATCTTATCAAAAAGCTTCTGATAATATAAATAGGCCACTTTCACTCCCAACTTAGCTCCATCAGGGAGAGCTTCGATTCCTACCAAAGAATCATCAAAGTCTTTTTGAATATCTTCTTCAATCAACACTTTGACTGATTTGTCGAAGGCCTCAAAATCAACCCCGGGGAAGTAAACTCTTCCTCTCTCCTCAAAGTCACTTTTGATATCCCGAAGAAAATTGACCTTCTGAAAAGCTGCACCAAGCTTGCAAGCTGGCTCTCTGAGTCGATCATACATCTCTTGATCGCCTTCTACGAATATTTTCAGACACATCAACCCCACAACCTCTGCAGATCCATAGATGTATTCTTGGTATTTACTGTCATTGTATAGCTGATAATCCAAGTCCATCTCCATACTATGGAGGAATGCCTCGATCAAATCAAGATCAATTTGATACTGGTTGACAATCAGTTGAAATGCATGTAAAACTGGATTTAACGAGAGCTTTATTTCAATCGCTTCAAAGGTTTCTTTTTTGAATCTCGCCAAAAGACTCGCTTTGTCATGATCATGAAACGTATCCACAATCTCATCTGCATAACGGACAAAACCATATACCGCATATATAGGCAAATGGAACTTCTTGGCCAGCGTTTTTATACCAAGTGTAAAACTGGTGCTGTATCGCTGAGTGATCAGTCGGCTACATTCTAGTGTCGTTTGGTCAAAAAGCTCAATAGCGTTCATAGAACTGAATATACCTTTTTATTTACGAAATGTTTTCCTTCATCACTTCCTTGGCTACAACATAGCCGGAAATCAGGGACGGTGGAACGCCCGGACCAGGAACAGTTAACTGCCCAGTATAATACAAATTTTTAACCTTCTTGCTCTTGAGTGAAGGTTTCAAAATCGCCGTTTGAGTCAAGGTGTTTGCCAATCCATAGGCATTGCCTTTAAATGCATGATAATCTGATTTGAAATCGCTATGTGCATAGGATCTCTTATACACCACATGAGAACGAATCTCTTGACCCGAGATACGCTCCAATCGCTCCATGATAATATCGTAATATTTCTCCCGTATTTCCTCTGAATCTTCCAAATCTGGAGCAAGCGGTATGAGTAAGAATAAATTTTCCATCCCTTCAGGTGCTACCGTCGGGTCTGTGATCGAGGGTACAGAAGCATAGAACAATGGCTTTTCTGGCCAGCGAGGATTCTTATATATCGCATCAGCGTGCGGACCCAGCGGCTCGTCAAAGAATAAATTATGATGTCTGAGGTTCTTCAGACGCTTATTTATTCCCATATAAAACAATAAGCTGGACGGGGCCATCACACGCTTATCCCAATATTTCTCAGAGTAATTGCTGTATTTTGGATTGACTAGGTGGCGATCCACATGATGGTAATCCGCTCCGGCTACTACTATATCTGCTTTGATGCGTTCTCCAGATTTCAATCTTACAGAGTGAGCAATACCGTTTTCAATTTCGATCTCCTCCACTTCAGCATCGTATCTGATCTGAACGCCCTTTTCTTCGGCGAGCCTGACCATGCCTTTTATGATTTCGTGCATGCCGCCCTTTGGATACCAAGTGCCCAACGCGATGTCGGCATAGTTCATTAAACTGTAAAGAGCCGGAATATTATCGGCAGTTTCTCCTAAAAAAAGTACTGGAAATTCCATCAAACGGATGATTTTATCCGATTTGAAAAACTTCCGAACATGCTTTGACATGGATTGAAAAATATCCATATGCAACATATTCAGGAGTAATCCTGGCGAAGTAAATTCTAGTAGGGAACGACTTGGCTTCTTGACCAGATCATGAATCCCTACCTCATATTTGTATTTGGCCTGCGCTAAAAATTTATCCAATTGAGCTCCTGCTCCTGGTTCGATTCTTTCAAACATTGCTTTGAATTCATCCAGATTTGCCGGAATGTCTAGCGTATCTTCTTCACCATAGATGACAGCATAAGAAGGATCAAGTCGAATTAGATCATAATAATCAGACACCTTTTTTCCGAAGTGGTCAAAATAATCATCAAATACATCCGGCATCCAATACCAGCTGGGACCCATATCAAAAACAAACCCCTGGTGTTCGAACTTTCTCGCTCTACCACCGGGGGATCCGTTTTTTTCAAGAAGGGTGACTGAACAACTAGAGGCAACAAGATGTGTGGCCGCAGACAATCCAGCAAAGCCAGAACCTATAACCACAACATGTCTTTTACTCATTTATTAATTATTATGCTTGTAAACTATTAAGTCTTCTTTCAGGAACTTACGAGCAATATGAATTCTATTTTTTACAGTTCCAATAGGAATCTGAAGCTTATCTGCAATTTCGTGGTATTTAAATCCTCGGAAGTGCATCATAAACGGTGTTTTGTACACAGCGTCCAAATTGTCAATGGCTTCATTGATATCATCCATCGCGAAATTTCCAAATACCCCGTTCTCAATTAACGAACCGCTGGAATTGATAAAATGAAGATTGTCAGTTGTATCAACGAATGTACCTCTCCTTACCATCCGCTGGTAATTGGTGATGAAGGTATTCTTCATAATAGTATAGAGCCAAGCTTTAAGGTTTGTTCCCTCTGTAAACTTGTCTTTATTTGTGAAGGCTTTTACCATTGTGTCTTGTAAAAGATCATTGGCGTCATCCATATCACGAGTCAACTTTAACGCAAAAGGTTTCAGTGTACTGGATAACTGATTTAATGAGTAGCTAAATTCTAGAGTCGTCATGTCTGTTGGTTTTTGTTTAAACAAAAGTAACAATCATTAAACAGAATCCTATTGTTTTGTTGAATTTTTTTAGGGTATAATTAAACAAAAATAATAAAATGCTCTTTATGGCATATCAGTGCAAGGGTTTGATTTTGGAAGACGAAAAAAAAGCGCTTTTTCGAAAAGCACTTTTGTTTAAGATTCAGGAAACAAGAATAAACTATCTCTCTTGGGTCACTAATTCCAATTCTTCTAGGAAATCTTTGATATCACGGATATAGTTTAATTGTCGCACGTT
>JBLGAM010000066.1:0-17800 GCA_047612305.1 Planctomycetota bacterium
TTCCAGCAGCATTATTCAACACCACGTGGATTTCTCCAAGTGCAGCTTTTGCTTCTTTCCACATCGCCTCCACTTGATCAATGTCTCGCACATCACAAGCTATAGGAATTACTTTCCCTCCTTTTGCCGCCATCATTTCTTTGGCTGTTTCTTGCAAAACATCAATTTTCCTGGAAGTAATGACCAAATTTGCCCCTAATTCCAAAAAATATTCGCCCATCGATTTTCCAAGACCTGTTCCGCCTCCTGTTACTAATATATTTTTACCTTTAAGAGCTTCCTCTTTCAGCATGCCTTCGGCTCGTATCATAAAATTTCGTTTTATCGTTTGACTCGAAGATAAGAATTTCGGTCTGGTATTTGAAAGAAGAGTTTCTAATCCTTTGATGATCTAGTTAGAAAATGAAATCAGTTCTTAAACTCATTTTAATCCTTTCCATTCCAACCTTTTTTTTTGGATGTGAGGAAGATGAAGACAAAAACTTCCAGACAGACCTTAGTTTAGAAGCCAATCAACTTTTTGGGATATCTACAGTTTGGGGCGAAAGCTTATATTTTGGCTTATTGAATTTTGAGGATTATTCACAAATTTCTAGAGCAGAATTACCAGGATGTCCAAACATTTTGATCGAATCAACAGAAAAAAGAGTCACATTAACTTTTGATCCTACTGATGTCTGTGAGCAATCCGGAAAGGTAAAACGAACTGGAAAATTGAACTTACAATATCATTTGATTGGCACTAAATCTTCCCCGTGGATCTTAACCTATGAGGGTTATACCTTTCAAAATGATACGATTACAGGTACAAGAGAATTTTCAGTAACAGGTTTGAATCAAGTCAAAGAAACATTTATCTATCTAAAAAAAACATCCAACAAAGAATTGAATACTACTTTTTCAGGAATGCTAAATCATAACTTAACCAAGTTCCGTAATAAAGTAGTCGGACTGAGTTCTTCAGGATCGATTTCAGGTACTATTTCAACCGGACGTAACTTTAGCATAGATATCAGTAGCCCAAGACAGTCATTGGCAACTTGCTTTTCTCAAAATGAAATCCTTCCCATCGCAGGAAAAGAGAATTGGACCATTGATCGGGGGCAAAGTCGAGTGGTAATGCATAGTATTAACTATGAGACCTCCGGCTCTTGTGCTGTAACGGCACAAGTAACCCTTTCGGATGGCCGAAATCTTTTAGTAATCCCTTAATAAAAAAAGGCCTTGAATTTCTCCAAGGCCTTTGATGATGCAAAATTTGAAAAATTAATATCGGTAATACTCTGGCTTGAATGGGCCTTTAACTTCTACTCCGATATATTGTGCCTGATCTGTTGAAAGTGTATCTAGCTCGACACCTAGCTTTGCTAAGTGCAACATCGCTACTTTCTCATCCAAATGCTTAGGCAATACATAGACACCTATTTCGTAGTTTTTATAATTTTCCCAAAGTTCTAACTGCGCCAAAACCTGATTGGTAAATGAATTGGACATTACAAAAGATGGGTGACCAGTCGCACAGCCAAGATTTACTAATCTTCCTTCTGCCAACACAATGATTTCTTTTCCATCCAAATTGTACAAGTCCACCTGTGGTTTGATAACATCTTTAGTATGTCCATAGTTCTTATTCAACCAACCCATGTCAATTTCATTGTCGAAGTGGCCTATGTTACATACAATCGCCTTATCCTTCATAGCTTTGAAGTACTCGGCATATATGATATCCTTGTTACCAGTAGCTGTCACGATGATATCAGCTTCTTTCACAGCATCTGCCATTTTCTTTACAGCAAAACCGTCCATTGCAGCTTGAAGTGCACAGATTGGGTCAATTTCAGTTATAATAACTCTAGCTCCAGCACCTCTCAAGGAAGCAGCAGAACCTTTTCCTACATCACCGTATCCAGCTACAACTGCTACTTTTCCAGCCATCATTACATCTGTAGCTCGACGAATCGCATCTACTAATGATTCTTTACAGCCGTATTTATTATCAAACTTAGACTTCGTTACAGAATCGTTCACGTTGATAGCAGGCATTGGTAGCGTACCGTTCTTCATACGCTCATAAAGTCTGTGAACACCAGTAGTAGTCTCTTCAGATAGTCCTCTGATTGCTGCTACTAACTCCGGATATTGATCCAAAACCATGTTGGTCAAATCCCCACCATCATCCAAAATCATATTCAATGGCTGACGATCTTCTCCAAATAGAAGAGTCTGCTCTATGCACCAATCAAATTCTTCAGCAGTTTGACCTTTCCAAGCATACACCTGCACTCCTGCGGCAGCAATAGCAGCGGCAGCATGATCTTGTGTTGAAAAAATGTTACAAGAAGACCACGTAACCTCTGCACCAAGTGCCATCAAGGTTTCGATCAAAACTGCAGTTTGAATCGTCATGTGAAGACATCCTGCAATTCTTGCACCCTTTAAGGGCTGAGCGGCTCCAAATTCCTCACGTAAAGCCATCAGGCCTGGCATTTCTGCTTCAGCTAGTTTAATTTCTTTTCTACCCCACTCCGCAAGTGAAATATCTTTCACTTTGAATTGGATAAACTTTTCAGATTTAATTTCTGACATAATATTGTATATTGATTACTTAACAAATGCTTAAAAACTAAAGCAAATGTACCGTATAAAGTTTGGAATCTAAAATCAAACTCTAGTTCTTGAATACAACTTCTTTCAAGTCAAAAAGTTGAATATCACCATTATCTCTTTCCATTTCCAGTTTTCCTAGGACAGAAATTCCTAAAATTTTTCCTTTAAAGTTGCCAAAAGAATCTTCGTAATTACTCCAAATATCTTTCTGAAAAAGATTATGCAGATATTCTGATTTAATTTCAAGCCATTTTCCCCGCCTGAGCTGGATATAGCCCTGCTCAATCTGAATCAGTAACAATCGAAAAAGCTCAGATAAATCAAATTTACTCCCAGTAACTTTTGATAAGGATGTTGCTTTTGGGTTTTCGAATCTTAGTTGATTGACATTGATGCCAACACCTATGATTGAATATTCCCAATTTGCTCCAGAATATGAATTTTCAATTAAAATACCGCCAATTTTACCAAAATCAGGAAGGATCAAATCATTTGGCCACTTCACTTGAAGATCGGGGATATACTCCTTTAAAAGCTTACGAATACTATTTGACACTGCCATATTAAGGTAGAACTGCTCTGATATATCCAGAAAGCTCGGCTTTAATATCAAAGAAAAAGTAAGATTCAACCCTTTCTCCGTTATCCATTTGTTCCCTCTTTGACCTTTACCTCGGGTTTGATGATCTGTAATAACCACAGTCCCCTCATGTCCACTCCGATCTTTGACTAGATTCAATGCAGTGTCATTGGTAGAGTGACACTCTGGCAGGAAATGGACATCTTTTCCCAAGAAAATCGTGTTGGCAAGGATTTTATACATAAATTTTAAAAATAGCTGAAATCTGACTTTCCGAAGAAGATTTTGTAAAATTAAATCAATAATATGACGGCAGAAGCGCTGAGCAAAATAATCACTAAAGGAATGGAAGAAAAAAAGGCTTCCGATATCATCATTCTAGATCTTAGAAGCGTAAAAAACTCGGTAACAGATTTTTTTGTCCTTTGTTCCGGAAATTCAGACACTCAACTTGAAGCAATCTCAGACTCCATTGAAGTGGAAGTCTTTAAAGCAGGCGAGAAAGGCCCTTGGCAAAGAGAGGGAAAAAGTAGTGGACAATGGATCCTGATGGATTACGTAAACGTTGTGGCCCATATTTTCCTCAAAGAAAAGAGGGATTACTTCGGACTTGAGGAATTATGGGGAGATGCGAAAATCACAAAAATCAATTGAAAGTTTCAAACTTTAGAAACCTGATTCCGTTTAGTCATAACTTTATAGAATTATAACCAAGCAATGAGCGACACAAAAAAAAATAAAAAAAAATTTGTCCCCAAGGCACCACAAAAACCTAATTTTCAACTTTGGTTGATTATAACTGCTGTTTTGGTTCTTGTAGGACTTACTTTCTTTCAGAATAGGAATTCAGTAATTGATATTACCCAGAAGCGATTCGAAGACATGTATGTCGCTGGAGATATCTCCAAAGTGACTATTGTTAAAAACATGGAGAGGGTGGATGTGACGCTGAAAAGTACTGAGCTTACAGACGACAAATATAAAACAGAATTGGAAGCTAACTCTGCGTTTTTCAATCCCACAGGACCACATTATTCATTCCAAGTGGCCTCTCTAGAAAAGTTTGCGAATGATTTTGATACTTTAAAAGAAAGCGTACCAGAAGCAGACAGAATCGAACTCAAAGTTGCCAACGAGGAAAATTGGGTGAGTTATTTTTCAAGTTTCGGATTCCTAATCTTATTGTTTGTGCTCTTCTGGTTCATGATGCGAAGAATGGCCGGGCCGTCAGGTCCAGGTGGACAAATTTTCAACGTAGGTAAATCCAAGGCGCAACTCTTCGATGCTGAAAACAAAGTGAAAATCACTTTTGACAATGTGGCAGGCTTAGACGAAGCCAAAGAAGAAGTTCAGGAAATTGTTGAATTCCTCAAAAAACCTGAAAAATTCACTAGGCTTGGTGGTAAAATACCTAAAGGAGCATTACTGGTAGGCCCTCCAGGAACAGGTAAAACACTCCTAGCAAAAGCAGTAGCAGGTGAGGCTGGAGTTCCTTTCTTTACACTTTCGGGTTCTGATTTTGTGGAGATGTTTGTAGGTGTGGGAGCTGCTCGAGTGAGAGACTTATTTAAGCAAGCAAAAGAAAAAGCGCCTTGTATAATTTTTATTGACGAGATCGACGCAATCGGTAGATCAAGAGGTAAAGGACAAATGCCTGGCTCTAACGACGAACGTGAAAATACTCTAAACTCCCTTTTGGTAGAAATGGATGGTTTCGGAACAGATAGCGGGGTTATTGTGGTAGCTGCGACTAACAGGCCTGATGTCTTGGACTCAGCATTGTTAAGACCGGGAAGATTTGACCGTCAAATTTCTATCGACAAACCAGATATTAATGGAAGAGAAGCTATTTTCAAAGTCCATCTAAAGCCAATTAAAACGGCAGATGATGTAGACCCGAAGAAATGTGCCGCACAAACTCCTGGTTTTGCAGGTGCTGAAATCGCTAACGTTTGTAATGAAGCCGCTTTAATTGCTGCACGACGAAATAAAGATGCTGTAGATATGCAAGATTTTCAAGATGCAGTCGATCGAGTAATCGGTGGTCTTGAAAAGAAAAATAAAATCATTTCACCTGATGAAAAGAAAATCGTTGCATATCATGAAGCAGGTCATGCTGTAGCAGGATGGTTTCTGGAGCATGCTGATCCTTTGGTCAAAGTGAGTATTGTCCCTCGTGGGGTGGCTGCATTAGGCTATGCACAATACCTTCCTAAAGAACAGTTTTTGTATCAAACAGAACAGTTGATTGACGAAATGTGCATGACTCTTGGTGGAAGAGCGGCCGAGCAAATTATTTTCAACAAAATCTCTACAGGAGCATTAAGTGATTTAGAGCGTGTTACGAAGATGGCCTACTCCATAGTTTCTGTATATGGTATGAATGAAAAGATCGGAAATGTCTCGTTCTACGATTCTAAAGCTGATGGATACAAAATGACCAAACCTTACTCAGAGACTACCGCTGAAACTATCGATGAAGAAGTCCGAAAGCTGATTGCCTCTGCTTACGATCGAACTATAACTTTGTTGACCTCCAAAAAAGGAGAATTGGAAATTTTGGCCAAAGAGCTCTTGGAAAAAGAGATACTTTTCCAGGCTGACTTGGAAAAGCTTATTGGTAAGCGTCCTTTTGAAAAAGAGACTACATATCAGGCATTTACCAATAAAAAAGAATCTGCCCCTGAAGTGATTGCAGACAAACTGGAGACTCCGGAGGTACAAAGTGAAGCCGAAGTTCAGGGTGAACCAGAGGTTCACCCTGAAAGCAAAACAGATAACTAATAATTTAACAAAAGCCTCGAATGATTCGAGGCTTTTTTATTTTTGCGCTTGCCTCTTATCTTTCCATATGGAAGCAATCAAGCTAGACATTCCCCTATCAGGTAAAAAATTATATTTTGCTTCAGATTTTCATTTAGGAGCACCAAATCCTCAGGAAAGTAAAATCCGCGAGCAGCGTATCATTCGATGGTTAGACTTGATTGCTGATGATGCCGCTGCAATATTCTTAGTGGGTGATATTTTCGACTTTTGGTTTGAGTATGGAGAAGTAATTCCGAAAGGATTTATCCACTTCATTTCCAAGATTGCTTCACTAAGATCTCAGGGTATTCCAATTTATTTCTTCACTGGTAATCATGATCTCTGGATGCGAGACTACTTCACGACTGAGTTGGGAATCCCTATTTATCATGAGCCGATTTGGTTGACTTCAGAAGGGAAAAGCTTTTTAGTAGGACATGGAGATGGATTAGGCCCGGGAGATCGCTCCTACAAAGTGCTCAAAAAAGTCTTTACTAATCCCCTTTCCAATTGGCTTTTTAGATGGATTCATCCGGATTTAGGCATCAAACTGGCCAAAGCCTGGTCAGGACACAGCCGGATTACCAATATTGAGAAAGATGAAAGTCACTTTCTGGGAAATGATGAGTGGTTATGGCAATATTCAACGGAGGTCGAAGAAAAAACACATTTTGATTATTACGTGTTTGGCCATCGACATCTGCCACTTGAGCTCCAGGTTGGCGAAAAGTCAATTTATTTCAACTTGGGTGAATGGGTAAGTCAAAATAATTTTTTGCATTTTGATGGGAGCAAGCCTGTACTAATTGAATTTGAAAAATGAAGCGATTCCTGTTATTCCTTCTCATCGTATCCCCTCTTTTAGGATTCCCCCAGCAAAACCAATTCGGAAATCCTATTGCAGAGATTGATTTAGAGTATCTTGATTTGGTTTCTTTTGACACCAAGGACAACCTATTTTTGAGTAGCACAGCGGGAGACATTTACCAATTCGACAGATGCGGCAAACAAACCAACCTCTTCTCCCCTCCTCGACAAGGAAGGCTCACTCAATTGGAAGCTGCATGGAGCGTAAATATTTTCAGCTTTTCAGCGGATCTTCAAGAATATCGGATTTTAGATCGCTTTTTAAATCCGTTGTACGAAAATGGTTTCCTACTTGCAGATGTCAATCTAGCAAAGGCAGCAACTTTAGGAAACAATAATGTGGTTTGGGTTTGGGATGAATCAGATTTGAGTCTAAAAACTTTAGATTACCTCAGGAATTTGGTGATACAAAGCCAACCCCTTAATCTTATTGTCAACTCTAAGGATTTGGAAGTAATCGATATTAGAGAGTTTAAAAACCGCCTCTTTATAAATATTCTGAATGAAGGAATTTTCATTTTTGATAATCAAGGAAATCTTATCCGGAAAATAAAGCTAATGCTTACCGAGAAAATGTGCTTCTATAATGAGCACCTATTTTGGATTGAAAATGACTTTTTGATGAGCATGTCAATCAAATCACAGAAGATTTTAAAAGTCGCTCAGATGGATAGGTCTGTATCCACTTCCATACAAATAGGTCAAGACCGACTAGCACTTATTCAAAAAGATAAAGTTCTGCTCTATGAATCACCGCCTTGGATAAAAATGATTCGCTAAAAGCGTTCGTGAATAGCGACTTCATAAACGGTGTAATATTTAGACGACTTTTTTCTGAGCTAAATCAGCTAAAAATTTGACAATAAAAAATGGTCCTAGCCTATAAACTTAAGCTAGCACCCAATATCTTTTGAATTTCGCGGGGAAACCTTGGTTATTGAGCCTGCCTCACGTAGGGATAGCTAGCCGAACTACCATGAAAGATGCTGATTAATTGTCTTTGTGAAAAAAGCCAGAAATCAATCTCTGGCTTTTGATTTAAAATTTTAGCGTATCTGGCAGAAACTTCGCCGCTAAATCCTCATAATATGGTCTCAATTCTTTCACATTCGGAGGTACTGCCGCCTTCGAATAAAGGTCATAGGGGTTGAACTTATTCACCCATTCAAATAGCTTGTGATCATCTTTATTCATCAAATGCCCATACGAATTCTCTCGATGTTGGGAATAAAAACTATGGTAACGTAGCATCGCCAAGCCCTCTTTTGGTAAATAGTCTTTCATGATCTGATAAATGTATTCATCATGTCCCCAAGACAAATGCACTTTGTCTAGACCACAATTAGGATCATAAACTCCATACTTAGTGTTGAACCGACCGTCCTTACTATCAGGATTTGCTTGAAAAAACTCTGGGTAAACTATCTTAACAGAATGCTTGCACCCTACCGGAAAAGTATCTCCTACTACACACCATTGTGGCTCTCCAAAAAGGCAAAGAACCTTACCCAAATCATGAAGAAATCCAGTCAATACAAACCAATCTGGCTGCCCATCAGCTCGAATTGCTTCTGAGGTTTGGAGTAAATGTTGGGTCTGATCTAAATCAGTATCCGGATCCGAATCGTCTACGAGAGTATTTAAAAATTCTACTGCCTCCCAAAGTGTCAATTCTTTTCTATCAAACTTTAGAAACTCTTTCTCCTTACCTAAAACAAAATCATAGGTTTGATTCAGGTGATTTACGCGATAAAATTCCTTTACAGTTTCCCGTTTTGGATCATCATAGTTTCTAAACTCCTCTTTTACTTTTACAGAAGATCCATCCTCAGGATATCTCTCCAGAAGATCTTCTTCCCAAAGCTCTTCTATTTGATGTGGCGTAAGGTCTTTCATTTGTAGTTAATTTCGACTAATATAAAGATTTTCAACGATTTCAAGATCCAAGCCAAATGTAAATCGCAATAGTTAACACGACTAATAAAAGGCCTAAATGACGCGCGTATTTCCATGGATGAAGATCTACTGGCCCAATATCGGAAGGTTTGAATTTATTGGTATTTGGATAAAAATAAGACACAATAAACATTACCAGCATATTCAAGATAAACTCAATCCCCCAGATATGTACGAAGTGGATATTTATCGGGAAAATAAAAACGGTCAGAATATAAAAAGTCAATCCAAATAACAATCCTAATTTAGCTCCCATAGCTGAGATTTTAGGCAAAAAGAGACCCGCTATGATAATCGATGCAATTGGAATAAAGAAAATACCATTGAGTTGCTGTAGGAGTTGGTAGAGGCCCTCGGGAGCACCAGCCACCATAGGGGCTGCCATGATTGCGCAAATAGCAAGTATGATTGAGGTAAGCTTACCAATCCACACTAATTGCTTTTCCGTTGCATCTTTTTTCAAATGCCTTTTATATATCCCAAGACTAAAAATCGTAGCAGTACTATTCAAAACGCTGTTGAAAGTACTAAGTACTGCACCCATCACTACGGCAGCAAAGAACCCTGTCAAACCAACAGGCAATACTTTTTTGATCAAAGCTGGGTAGATTAAATCTTGATTATCATACAAACTGTCTCCGAAATAATAAAACCCAACAACTCCAGGCAAGATGATAATCAGCGGAACAAATAGCTTCAAAACACCGGTATAGAGCAAACCTTTTTGAGCTTCTGCTAGGTTCTTTGCTCCAAATGCTCTTTGAATAATAGTCTGATTCATACACCAGAAATATAGCTGATTGATCATCAACCCGGTAAATAAGGTTTCAAAAGGCAGAACAGAATCTTTTGCTCCTATCACGTTAAATTTTTCAGGAGCAGATTTATAGACTTTGCTCAAGCCTTCCAAAATATTACCTCCGCCGATATCCCAGAGCGAAAAACCCAAGACTAAAAGCCCTCCTACAAAAAGTCCAATTCCATTAATTGTATCAGAAAATGCCACCGCCTTTAATCCTCCAAAAATCGCATAAATAGATCCAATAACTCCAATAACAATGACTGTCAACCACAAGCCTTCTTGTTGACTGATTTCAAGGGTTTCAGAGACGTTGAAAATACTTTCAAGATTAATCGCTCCTGTATAGAGCACTATGGGGAGCAAAGTCACCACAAAAGAAACAATCAAAAAAAGTGCGACCAAAGTCCTAGTCATCCGATCAAACCGATATTCCAAATATTGAGGGATCGTCGTCAATCCCATCCGAAGGAAGCTGGGAATAAAATATAAGGCTCCTATGACCAAAGCAATGGCTGAAGTCACTTCCCAGGCAATAACGATAAAGCCATTTTTATAGGCTGAACCATTCATTCCGATCAGGTGCTCAGTAGAAATATTCGTCAAAAGCATGGAGCCAGCAATCACAACTCCTGTCAAACTCTTTCCTCCTAAAAAATATCCCTCTTGGGTATCGAGTTTATCTTTGCGAAGTTGGTACCAAGAAAAAATCGCTACAAAACCTGTAAAAGCTAAAAAGGAGATTATTGTAAGGGTCATGTTAATTGGGCTAGGCTCACAAAAAATCAATATACAGGAAATCAAGAAAAAATCGCAACACTACATACGCAATCGTTTCCCAAATCAACAATCTTGGAAACAAAAAAGACCCTTCAAAAAGGGTCTTTTTTAATATTGACTTTTAAATATCATATAATTTGTCTCCTCAGAAAAAAGTTCTAGCCCGAAGACTTGAACCAAAATATTCTTTGTATTTCTCCACGAAACCTCGATTAGTGAACTAGTCCAACTACCCTGACTTGACAGAAAAAGAGGACTATCCGATTTTGACTAATTCTATATCAAAAATCAAATCTTTCCCTGCCAATTCATGGTTAGCATCCAAGGTGATTTTAGTCTCGTCAATATCAACTACAGTTACTGGCATTGGCTGTCCGTTTCCTCCCTGTAGCTGAAGCACCATACCAAGCTCAGGCTTGATATCAGCTGGCACTTCCTTCACAGGCACTTCGATCATCATATCTTGCCGACGTTCTCCATAAGCTTCAGCAGCTAGGATCGTTACTGTTTTTTTGTCTCCGATCACCATGTCATACACAGCACTGTCGAATCCTTTAATCATATTTCCATCTCCGAGAGTAAAACCTAACGGAGCTCTTGATACCGAAGAATCAAATACACTTCCATCTTCTAATTTTCCGGTGTAATGCACTTCTACTGCATCCCCTTTTTTAGCTTGCATAATATTATATTTTAGTAAAGACTAAAGGTAAGAAAATTCTACTAGGTCATAAAAACCGTACATAACTGTCCGATAACATCCTAAAACCGTACACTTTCGGACACATGCGTTCAGAAATGGCCCTGAATTGGGTTAATTTAGGGTTGGCATCATTTTCCCATACCTATAACCAAAGAATCAACCATGGAAAATCAAGAGTTAGGCAGGATCCTCATCATAGACGACAACGAAGATTTATTATTCGCAGCAAAAATGCTGTTGAAGAAACATGCCAAAGAAGTCATGATCGAGCAAGATCCAAGAAGGATTCCCTTTTTGATCAATAACAACAACTATGATGTGATTCTGCTCGATATGAATTTCAGGGAAGACACCACCTCCGGTAAAGAGGGTTTTCACTGGTTGAAACAAATCAAAGAAATCGACCCAAAGGCAGTAGTTATCTTAATCACTGCTTTTGGAGATGTGGAGATGGCTGTCCAAGCTCTTAAAGAAGGTGCGACTGACTTTATCCTCAAGCCTTGGCAAAATGAAAAACTCATTGCCACGCTTTCCTCTGCGGTCAAATTGAAGGAAAGCTACAATGAAGTAGATAAGCTTCAGAAAAAGCAAAAGCAACTTCAAACTGACTTGAAGAAGCCTTACAGCGATATCATCGGACAATCTGCTTCCATGAAAAATATTTTTTCCATAATTGATAAAGTCGCTCAAACCGATGCCAATATTTTGATTTTGGGAGAAAATGGTACGGGTAAAGAACTTATCGCACGAGCGATTCATGAGCGTTCTCTTCGTAAGGATGATATCTTCGTCGGTGTCGATATGGGTTCGATTACCGAATCCCTTTTCGAATCAGAGCTTTTTGGTCATAAACGTGGTGCATTCACCGATGCAAAAGAAGATCGTGCCGGGCGATTTGAAGTGGCAGACAATGGAACCCTATTCTTGGATGAAATCGGAAATCTCTCTATGCCTCTCCAATCCAAACTTTTGACAGTACTCCAAAAGCGGGAAGTCACACGAATCGGTACCAACAAATCAATTCCTGTAGACATTCGCCTGATCTGCGCTACCAATCTGCACGTGCATGAGATGGTAATGGAGAATACCTTCCGCCAAGATTTACTTTATCGAATTAACACTGTGGAGATATTCCTTCCACCACTTCGAGAGCGTCACGATGACATCCCTGTTTTGGCTAATCATTTCCTGAAAAGCTATGCCCAGAAATACCGTAAGAATTTCGTGGGATTCACTGCTTCTGCACTTGATTTACTTCAACGCTATGGCTGGCCAGGAAATATTCGAGAGCTTCAGCATGCCATCGAGCGGGCCATCATAATGGCCGAAGCAGACCAATTGGATGCGCGTGACTTCTTCTTCCTTTCTGCAAAGCCAGCCTCTGACAAAGCTCCTCAAGCCGTTACGCTCAATCTAAACGATATGGAGCAGACGACTATTCAGCGAGCCATCGACAAAAACGGGGGAAACATTTCCAAAGCAGCCAAAGAACTCGGATTGACCCGGGCTTCACTTTACCGGAGATTAGAAAAACATGGACTATAAAGTAGGCTTACTCGGGCGGATCGCCTTTCTCTCCGCCTCACTTTTCCTTTTAGCATATACCATCTATGACAGCTGGGGAGTTTTTATGATTTCCCTTTTACTGATTCTGGTCATTTTCCAGATTATTTATCTGATCAAATACTCCCAAAACTCCTATCAAAAAGTAAGGATCTTTCTGAACAATATTAAGCAGGACAAGTATTCTCAACTTTATCCAGTAAAGTTTGACGGAACAGAAAATGATGAGCTTCACATTGAGTTTAATGCAATTCTGGCAAAGCTCAAGGAAGATCAAGCTGAAAAAGAAGCCAATTTTCAATACTTCAGATCAGTATTCAAACATTTAAGTATAGGACTGATCACCTTCGGTGAAGGTGGGCAAATCCAACTTCTTAATACTTCAGCAAAGCGAATTCTAAATGTGGAAAATCTCACGAAAATTGATGAAATCGAAGTGATCAATAAAGAGCTCCACTTAGCAATCCAAAATCTCAAAACCGGTGGTAGTGAACTGATCAAAATCGCCCATCCCGATGGTATTATGCAACTCTCAGTATATGTGATCGAACTACTGATGCGTGGGGAAAAATTTAAACTCGTCTCCCTTCAAAATATCCAATCCGAATTAGAAGAGAAGGAAATGGAAGCTTGGCAAAATCTCGTCAAAATTCTGACACACGAAATCATGAACTCCATCGCACCGATCTCTTCGCTAGCAGGCACGATCAAAAGTGACTTGGAGTCCAAAATAGATACCCTCACCGAAATAAGCCCACAGGATTTAGAAGATTACCAAATGGGAATTTCTACAATTGAAAAACGAAGCCAAGGACTCATCAGCTTTGTATCAGACTTCCGATCTTTGGCTCATATTCCGGTACCAAAATTTAGCAGTATCGCCATATCCAAGCTCTTTGACCAACTTGAAGTGCTTCTAAAGCATCAACTAGAGGCTGAGCAAATCAAATTAAATAAAGAACTAGACCCAAAAGAACTGATTCTTTTTGGAGATCAAACCCAGATTGAGCAAGTGCTGATCAACCTAACCCAGAATGCCATTCAAGCACTAGAAGATTGCGAAGAAAAGGTGATCACGCTTCGAGCCTACATCGATGAAGCGGGGAAAATCATCTTAGAAGTGAGTGATACCGGTAAAGGAATCGAAGAAGAGGCGCTGGGAAAAATTTTCATTCCGTTCTTTACTACAAAGAAAAAGGGATCCGGAATCGGACTCAGCCTTTCAAAGCAGATCATGCGTCGCCACAAAGGGAATATTCAGGTTAAGTCAGAACAAGGCGCGGGAACTACTTTTAAGTTGATTTTTAATGGGTAGTTAATGGGAAGGAAAGCTTAAATTTTAAAAGTACAAACAATGAAAGTTTTGTAAAAAATATTTACGGAGAAAAAATTAGACATCGTTTTGAATTAAAGGAACCTAGATATTTTATTAAATCATCTGGTTAGTTTTAAGTAAATTTTTGACTTGAAAACATTAGTTTGTGAAATAAAAAAACGTCTTTGGAATCTTTTTCAAAGAGGTTTTAATTAGGTTTTTACTTACACTAATAATCGAGTAAAACCTAAACTAAAACTATTCAACTCATGCGTTGTGGGATTAATGTAGTGAATGGGATCAAGCATATCAGAGTGCGAAAATTTCTTGAAAGAAGCAACTACTGCGAGGCAGTATTTTCGGATTTGAGTATTGATGAAATTTCTGATTACAGTCAAATCTTCCCGCATGTTTAGTCTAATAAACCCCTCGGACACACTCGCTATTCTATCCTCAGCAATCTTTCACTCTAGTTTAGACAACAAAACAGGTCCAGTTATTTAAGCAGTTAGGAACATAATTTATGGCTGTTATACTACTTAGAAATTTCATTCCCCCAGCCCAAATGAAAAAATCCACCTCACTCCTCCTTTTCTTTGTTCTGGCGAAATTTGCACTTCAAGCCATCGTGGTCCATCCTGCCTTTGACCTGCACCGGGATGAGTTTCTTCACCTCGATCAGGCCGATCATTTAGCTTGGGGCTACCTGTCGGTCCCTCCATTAACTTCCTGGATTTCAGTGCTGATATCATGGCTCGGAAATTCGGAGTTTTGGGTTCGCTTTTTCCCGGCTTTGTTTGGCGCATTGACTTTAGTACTGATCTGGAATTTGGTGGGCCAATTGGGAGGAAACCTATTTGCCAAAAGTCTCGCTGCAGTGGCTTTGCTCTGCTCTGCGCTTATTCGACTGAATATCCTCTACCAACCCAATTCAGTAGATATTCTCTGCTTCACACTTGTGTTTTATACAATGATCCGATATGTCCAAAGCGGGAAAAACCGATGGTTGTATCTTTTAGGAGTCAGTTTTGCATTGGGCTTTTTAAATAAATACACCATTGTTTTTCTTGCTATAGGGCTATTTCCTGCTTTGGCTATGACCCGACGAAGTGTCTTCCAAAACAAACATCTTTACGGCGCTATAGCTTTGGCCTTGATGCTGATTCTACCCAATCTGATTTGGCAAAATCAAAATGGGTTTCCAGTACTTACCCATATGCGCCTACTGAGTAGTTCCCAGCTAGTCAACAATAGTAGCCTTGGATTCTTGATGGATCAATTGCTTTTCTTTTATCCTTCGCTGCTGATTTGGATGGCAGGACTGGCAAGTATATTATTCGAAAGGAGGAATTCAGAGTTTCGCTTTGTGGGATTGACTACTCTGTTTACACTTGGAGTTTTTACCTTTTTTCAGGCCAAAGGCTATTATGCTATTGGACTATACCCAGTACTACTAGCATTTGGAGCAGTCTGGCTATCGAAATTCTTGGCTGGATTAAATCCTCTCTATAGCATTATTGCCAAGTCATCTTTGCTGGTTCTTCCCCCCTTTCTTTTCCTTCCTGCTTTACCCTTGATTCATCCATTTTATTCCCCAGAAGAGGTGATGAAAAATCCTCCCGACTACGGTAAACTTGGTCTCAATCGTTGGGAAGATGGTAATGAGCATGCAATTCCTCAGGACTTTGCCGATATGCTAGGCTGGAGTGAATTAGCCACTCTGGTAGACTCTGCATATCGACAAATGCCAGAGAAGGGGCGTACTCTGATTCTATGCGACAATTATGGGCAGGCTGGAGCGATCAATTTTTATTCTAAAATTAAAGGCTTGCAAGCCTTCACCATGAATGCGGATTACCTCTATTGGTTGAATCTGGAAGAGCCTGTCGATAACTTGATTTTAGTTTGGGAGGCAGATGAAAAAATCACCTCAAGAGAACTGGACTTTTTCGAAGAATATCAAGAAATTGGCAAAATTACTCATCTTTTAGCTCGTGAAAAAGGAACCACAGTTCATTTCCTTCGCGGATAGTCCTCGAAGAGAAAAAGTTATGGGGAGAGCGAAAATGAAACACAAAATGGCTAATTGAGGAAATAATAATAATAATAGGATTATAGGGAATGATGCCAGTAGCCTTATGCTCTTTGCAGTGAAGGACCGAAGACAGGAAACCGACGTGGCCTTGAATCCATTGTTTATCCTAATTTCTTTATAATCCCTCTCTTACTGGCAAAATAACGGGGAATCAATTAAAGACTGATAAAAAAGCCCGATTCCTTCCGAAACCGGGCCTTTCTCGTTGCTTACTACCCCTGCCTATTTATCCTTCGGCTTATCCCGCATCATCTCCATCATGTCCACAGGAGGAGGAGTGTTATCACCAAGCAGGTGCTGCACAAAGTAGTCTCCCATTTTCCAGAAGAAATACTCTGCCATATCACCATAACCATGTCGCTGACCAGGTAACATTACAAATTCAAATCGCTTTCCAGCTTTCATCAATGCATTCGCCATTCGGATAGAATTTGCAGGGTGCACATTATTATCTACGTCACCGTGGGAAATCATTAGGTGACCTTTGAGGTTCTTGGCCAAATCAGGATTCTTCTCGATCTGATATACAAAAGTCGTGTCCCCTTTTGGAGAAATCCGCTCTTCCACGCCATGATGCTTCTCTGACCACCAACGGTTATAAATGTTGTTTTCGTGATTTCCAGCACTTGAAACAGCTACTTTAAAGAAATCAGGATAGACCAACATCGCGGCAGTAGACATAAATCCTCCACCGGAGTGGCCATGAATTCCAACTTTAGATTTGTCGATATAATCATAGCGGTCTGCCAATTGCTCAACGGCAGCCTTCTTATCCGCTAAGCCATAATCACGAAGATCTCCATATCCGTAAGTGTGATACCACTTGGATCGGCTTGGATGTCCGCCTCGATTCCCCAAAGTAATGACTACAAAGCCAAACTGTGCCAAACGATCTGTGCGATCCATACTTCTCCCAAATGCCTTATTCACAGCTTCTGTTTGAGGACCTGGATAGACGTATTCGATAATTGGGTATTTTCGAGTTGAGTCAAAATCAAAAGGCTTGTACATTACGCCATACAAATCGGTGATCCCATCATCTGCTTTAAATTTGAAAGGCTCAGGGAATTGATATCCTGAAGCCATAAGTTGCCTCAAATCCGTGGTCTCAAGATCCATGATTTTGGCTCCACTTCGATCCATCAAAACCGAAACTGGACTAGTATTGACCCTGGAATAGTTGGTCACAAAATAGTTAGCATTGTCATTCATCTCCATGTCAAAATTGAAATTTCCTGCATTCAACAAGGAAATCACTCCTCCATCCAAACTCACACTATATAAATGCTCGTAGTATGGATCTTCCCCTCTTTCTTTACCATTGGCAGCAAAAAACAATCTTCGATTTTTATCATCAACCCGCACTGCACCAGCCACGTGAAATGCTCCAGAAGTCAATTGACGCTTCATAGCCCCATCTTTTCCATAGAGGTAAAAGTGTCCCCAGCCATCTCGCTGTGACCACCAGATCAACTCATTTCCTCCATTCACCAATTCGATTTTCTCAAAATCGATGTAGGTATTGCTTCGCTCCTCAATGACTAATTCCCGCTCATTTCTGGAAATATTCCAGCGATATACATCTACTTTTTTCAAGTCTCTCGAACTAATCGCAAAGTAAAACTCATTCAAATCTCCCAACCAAGTAGCTGGACGGAAATCATCATCGCGAGTATTTGCTTTTGGCGTGGTAGACCAAAGGCTCACCGTTTGATCTTTGAAAGTACTAA
>JBLGAM010000067.1:0-17517 GCA_047612305.1 Planctomycetota bacterium
CTATTGGCTATTTATAAGACTGAAATGCCGGCGAATCCTAACTTTTCGGATTCAGATCTTAATTCCATCCTCAGTTACCTACACACGTTCGAGTCGCTTCCTATTGAGATTTTGGGGGACACTACCTCTAATCTTATCCCAGAAAAAATTCAAGACTCAGGGATACGATTTGAATTGGAGTTTTTTGCTCAGCTACCCGCATCTGACACGATGCCTGCTTTAGCCAAAATGACTAAAATGGAGCCAATCCCTGGTACAAAACGCTTGGTGATTAATGATCAGCGCATTGGAATCTATGAATTGGTGGACCAAAAACCACTACTTTATTTAGACTTATTGCAGCAAAAACCAGATATGGTTAGCAAGCCAGGGTGGGGTACTGGACTAGGTAGTTTTGCCTTTCACCCAGAATTTGAGAAAAACGGACTTTTCTTTACTGCGCATACCGAGCCAGGAGGTACCCAACTTTCTGATTTTGGCTATACGGATAGTTTAGGGGTCTTTATGCAGTGGGTATTGACTGAATGGAAAGCTGATTCTCCCAATGCTAAAATCTTCAAAGGAACCAATCGAGAAGTCCTTCGAATAGATAACTCTTCTCAAGCTCATGGAATGCAAGAGCTGACCTTCAATCCAAATTCGAAGAAAGGGGATCCTGATTTTGGATTGCTCTATATCGGTTATGGGGATGGTGGAACAGCAGAAAAACGATTTGCCCATATTTCTAACCATGGAGGCACGGGAATTTACAGCAGCATTTTGCGAATCGATCCAGCTGGAAAAGATGGGAAAAATGGAAAATACGGAATACCCAAAATCAATCTTTTAGCAGGTGTTCCGGGAAAAGCTGGCGAAATCTTGGCCTTTGGATTTCGAAATCCCAATCGAATTTTTTGGGATGAAGAGGAAAATTTATTTGCTACTGATATCGGTCAACATAGCATTGAAGAAATTAATCTGATTGAGCCCGGCAAATTTTATGGTTGGCCTATTCGAGAAGGAAGATTTATGATCAATCCTTTTGGAAGTTTCCGCAGCCTTTATCCTTTACCAAAAGATGACGACAAGTCCGGAGTTACTTACCCATTGATTCAGCTAGAGCATGATGAAGCGGTAGCTATTATTGGAGGCTATTTTATGCCGGCTGGCCCACTTAAAGGTGAATTCTTGTTTGGAGATATTCCAACAGGGAGGTTGTTTTTCGCTGACTTAAATGAAAAACCAAGTCCACAAGTAAAGAGTTTGAAAGTCATTTTCGAAGGAAAAGAAATGACTATGGAGGAATTGGTAGGTGGTCGAGTAGATTTGAAATTCGGAATTGATGCTGAAAAGCAAGTTTACATCATGAGTAAGAATCAGGGTAAAATTTATAAAATTATCAATACGTTATGAACAAGTCCTTGAAAATCCTTCCGGCAATAGCCCTTGGGTTGGTAGTGCTCATCACTTCTTGCCAACATCCGGAAGAAAAAGTGGCCTCTGTTGTCAATGAAAGTGCCATCGCCAGATTAGACTCTACGCTCCAGAGCTATATCAACTCAGGAAATGTTGCCGGAATTTCTGCGCTGATTTTCGAAAAAGATCAGGAAGTGTATTTCAATGCTTTTGGCTTTGCCAATCAAGAGAAACTAATACCAATGGATAGAAATACCATTGTGCAGATCTATTCGATGACTAAGCCGATCACAGGCACTGCGTTGATGACACTTTGGGAAGAAGGAAAATTCCAGTTGGACGATCCTTTGGAAAAATATGCTCCGGAGTTTGCCAATATGAAAGTCTATCAGGGGGTGGACGAAAATGGTAAGATGATCTTGGTAGATGCTGATCGTCCAGTTTCCATTCGAGATATCACCCGACATACAGCAGGATTTCCGAATCGAAATGATATTCCAGGATTGAGTGAGCTAATTGCTGAGAAAGATGCTCGAAGCTTTGAAAATACATTAACGCAAATGGCTGAAAAGATCGGAAGCACACCGCTTTGGTTTCAGCCTGGAACACAGTGGGAATATGGGCAATCAGTAGACGTCCAGGCATTTTTGGTTGAGCGAATTTCAGGAGTTCCTTACGCAGATTATGTTCAAGAACATGTTTTAGGCCCTCTGAAATTGAATAATACCCGCTATGTAGTTCCAGTTGAAGATTTAAACCGGTTTTCTGCTGCCTATCAACGAACAGCGGAAGGTGAATTGACACAAATGCCAGACTCTTCTGCGCACGCTTTTAATCTTAAAAAGTGGCCATTGACTCCTGGAGGGTTTGGTTTGACGTCTACCTTGGATGATTACATGACTTTTGCACGGATGCTGGTTCGGAAGGGTCAAATCAATGGAACCCGAATTTTAAAACCAGAGACAATTGAGTTAATGGCAACAAACCATCTTCCCGATTCGGTGACAGAGCGATCTTGGCTTTCCAGCAAAGGAAAAGTAGGTTTCGGGATTGACTTTGCTGTCAGAACTGATCCACCAGCTGGTCCAGATGAAATGAATGGAATCGTGGGCGAGTTCTTTTGGGATGGAGCAGCAAGTACGCTTTTCTGGGTAGATCCTAAAAATGAATTGGTTGCAGTGCTTTTTGTCCAATTATTCCCATATGATGGAATAGGACTTCATAAAAACTTTCGGGATGCTGTTTATGGTAAAATTCCTGTGAATCCAACTCAATAAACTAAACTTATCATGAAGAATTTTTTTAAGATAATAGGTGCTTGGATCAAAGGTAAACTGAACCTAATCAAGCCAGGTGCTTTTGCCATTAAAGGAGCAGCCATTGGATTGTTGGTTCTAACCTTGATAATGTTTGTGATCGAAGTGGTAGGAATGAGCATCAACCGGAAGGATCTTTGGATTCTAGCTTTTGGTCTTCTGATTCTGTGGGCCGTGACTTTGGTTTCTTTTCTCTCTGTCAAGCTGATCAAATTGATTTTTGAAATCCCACGCGGTTATAAGTTAGCGTTGATTGCTTGTGCTATTTTACTTTCCTTAGTTCGGTTAAATGACGAGCGCTTTGCGGTTTTTATGATTCTCGTTTATTCACTTTTTGGGGCAGGCGTCGCTATGTTTTGGAAAGGACATTTTCGGCGTTTGACTACCCCCAAGAAAGTTGTATCTATCTTGGGATTTGTGGTTGGAACAGTGGGAATAAGCTGTTTGGTCTATTTTGGAAGTATTCGCGGATTAGAAATCGATGAACAGATTAATGCTGCCAAACTTACGGAGGATAAGGTTTCACAGATTCAAGCGCCATCTCCAGCGGCAGATGGAAGCCTTGAGTTTACCATATTTACCTATGGATCAGGGAAAGATCTTCGCCGAGAAGAATTTGCCGAAGGTGCCACTTATCAGACCGAATCGGTAGATGGGCGAGCATTTATCGACAACTGGGAAAAATTCGGTGGCTGGTGGCGCAAGAAGTATTGGGGATTTGATGCCAAAGAATTACCGCTTAATGCACGAGTCTGGATGCCGGAAGGTAAAGGACCGTTTCCTTTGGTTTTGGTAGTCCATGGTAATCATTCCATGCAGGACTTCTCTGACCCTGGCTATGATTACCTCGGAGAGTTTTTAGCCTCCAAAGGAATGATCTTAGCCTCGGTGGATGAGAATTTCATCAATGCATCTTGGACGGATCTTTTTGGTCGATTGGAAAAAGAAAATGATGCTCGTGGTTGGTTGTTACTGGAGCATTTAAGAGTTTGGGATGAATGGAATAAAGATGAATCTCATCCACTTTTTGGCAAAGCTGACATGGATAAAATTGCTTTGATGGGACATTCCCGTGGTGGTGAAGCGGTAGGTCATGCAGCGATGCTCAATGACTTGGAATATTATCCCGATGATGCTTCCGTCAAACTTGGGTATCATTTTAACATCAAAGGCATTGTGGCCATAGCTCCGGTAGATGGGCAATACAAACCAGGAGGATCAGGGACAGAATTTGAAAATGTCGATTACTTGACTATTCATGGCGCACAAGATGCTGATGTCACCTCGTTTTCTGGCGCAATGCAATATGAGCGAATCAAATTCACTGATAGCGCCTACCATTTCAAATCGGCAGTCTATATCTCTGGAGCTAATCATGGGCAATTCAATACTTCTTGGGGTGACAATGATCATGGAGTGACTTTCAAAGGCATTCTCAACCGAGGACAATTAATGCCAGTTGCTGACCAAGAGGAGGTAGCAAAAGTATTTATCGGAGCCTTTTTGGAGGCAAGTTTGAATAATCGAGCTGAATATCTTCCGCTTTTTACTGATGCTAGAAAAGGTAAAGATTGGCTTCCTGAGTCAATTTACCTAAGTCAATTTGAAGATTCAAACACCAGGATTTGGGCCGACTTCGATGAAGATTTTGAGTTGACTAGCACTTCCACAGGAGGTGTCGCTGATGGGGAGAGCTTGAGTGTCTGGAGGGAAGCTGAGATCGACTTGGAGTATGGGAAAAAGGGAAGTCGGGCAGTTTACCTAGGATGGAACTATGAGAAATTAAATGAGAAAATCGATACCCTATGGAAGGCTGGCGCCAAACCGACGATTCCAGATTTGGTCTTAGCGAGCTACTCGATTACGCTTGATTCGATAAGCTTTAGACCTGACTCCACTTCTGTTCTGGTTTTTTCTTTGGCAGAATCAACTGAAAGCTCAAATCCAAAATCTGAGGGGAAATGGAAGAATGACAATTCTGAGGATGATGAGAATAATGGTAATAATTCAAGCGAAGTGCGAAACAATGAGCTTGACGAAAAGGAAGAGGATGAAGACGAAAATAAGAAACCCGAATCGCCTTTAGATTTCACAATTATACTTTCAGATTCGACTGGGGAAAAGTTAACTTTTCTGCTTTCTGATTTTTCTCATCTCCAGAGGCAGATCAAGTCTAGAGTAATGAAAATTGACTTTTTGGATAAGAACGATCACTCAGAAAACATCTTTCAAACCTTCTTTTTTGATCTGGAGAAATTGAGTGTTCTGAATCCAAAATTCAGATCTACTTCACTTCTTGAGATCCGCTTTGATTTTGACCAAAATGAAAGTGGAGTAATTATTTTGGATCAATTGGGGATCACAAAACCATTGAAATAAAAAGTATTTTAACCACAAAGCGCGCGAAGGTTTCTCAAAGAGCACAGAGCAATTTTCCAGGAACAAATGGCCAAAACTTCTGACTATGAGAAATGGAAGAACTGCTATTTTTTTGACCTCAAAGGGCGCAAAACAGAGGACAAACCTGTGACTATCGATGAGCTTTTTACCACTTGTGCAGCGAAGCATTTGATTGTGGACCGAACCAAAAACACTATTTCTTTCGATGTGGATGATCAGGGCATTGTCACTAGTTCTGGCTTCTGGCCAAACGGCTGTGTGGATGATTGCTTTAGGGGATTCATATTGGATAAATTTCGATGGTTGAAACGCTCCTAAAAAATCCTCTGAAATAGATCAGAGGCTATTTTTTAATTATTATCCACTTTCGTTGTATCTGGCTTCACTGGATCTTTAGTCTTATGTAAGAATCCTTTGAGAAGTTTCTTTGCCTCTTCGACCGCTTTGTCTTTAGATCCGTTGACTTGCTTTTGCATTTCACTTTTCAAGCTATCCTGAATCACCTCTGCCTTAAGTTTGAACTCTTGCTTAATGCTATCCTGGACCGCATTGAATTTTTCAGTCGCCATATTTTGGAGAGCATCAGTTTCGCCTGATACTTTAGCTTTGAGTGCATTGCTAAGTAGTGATTCCATACTGTTTCCTCCAGCCAGCCCGAATTTTGGAGAGTTGTAGGTACCAGTTAGATTTAATGAAATTGGAATAATTGTGCTCTCGTTAACCGCATTTCCTGTGATTGTAGCCAGTAGAGCATTCGCCTGAGTCCCAAACTTACCAGCAGGAATTTGCATATTGATAAGGTAATTTAAGGAGCCGTCAAAACCTCCGCTACCTTGAATAGTTGCTTGATAATCCCACAGTTTGACATCGAATGGACGGACATCCATTACGCCATTCTCGATTGAAATAGGAATAACAACATTCTTAAATTGAAGGGTATTGATATCTTTCAGTCGGGTTAAATTGGTGATTCCCTCTAATATTTTACTGTCTCTCAGCGCTGTTTCAGCAACTTTCAAAAGCCCCTTGGCATCTAAACTAGCCAGTATCGGCATCATGTCCTGCCCTAATTTTCCTGAAAGCTTCAGGTTGGTATTGAATTTACCAGTGAGGTTTTGAGCAATTGGCGCAAAAGCCTTGATGGTATTGAATGCCATGAAAGATTCTGCTATGCTTAGGTCAGCGATGTCCAGATCAAAATCAAATATCGGGTTACTGAGATCTCTTGGATCATAGCTGCCATCCAATCCTATTGTTCCACCTAACGTCTTCATGCTCGCTTCTGAAAAAGTCAGGACACCATCTCGTAGCATAATTTTCCCCTGAATATCTTTCAAGGTCATTTTTTCATACAGAACCTCATTGGCAGTTGCGGCTATTGTGAAATCTATGTTTTTTGGAAGTTCGATGACACTAAGACTAGAGGTAGTATCCGTGGTTGCGCTTTCAGTCATCCATTCATTTGCATTGAAGCGAGGACTTTTTACCGTTAATTGACCCTGGAGAGTTCCCTCATCGGTGAGGAAATAATTCATGTAGTTAGACAATGTGCCGCTGGCCTGAACAGGACTTTGGCCCAGTCTGGAGTCAAACTCGATCAAGTCTATCCGATCAGGGCTGAAGCTCGCCCGAGCTTTTGAAATCTCCACTCCTTGTGGAACCTCAGTTGAGGAAAATTTAAACTGATCTACAGCTAATGTCCCACGAGTTTCCAATTGATTATATTTTTTGGCTTCGACGGCTGCATAGGACCCTTTTGTCTGCAAGTCCGCCTGAATTTTACCTTCTATTTGAAGCCCATCCATTGGGAAAATTGCTAAGATTTTTTTCAAATCTACTGCTCCTATGATTTCCCCATCCCAGATGAGTTGATCAAAATTTCGGATTTTCAATTTTCCCCTAATTTTTTCCTCCTCTAGTACGAAACCAAATTGGCTTAAATCAACTAAAAAATCAGAAATTTTACCGCTTTGATTTTGAATGCTTGCATTGATATTCATTTGCTCGATCGGCGCTCGATAATCCGCACTTTTCGCATAGCCGTTAGTCAGTAAAAGCTTGGCATCAATGGCCGGGATAACTTTTGCTACCGAATCATATCTTCCTTTGGCCGAGGCATCCACTGCTAGATTGCCCTTTAGCGTGAGCCCTTCAATCGGAAAAATAGTAGTGAGCTCCTCTAGGTTTAATTCACCTTTCAAAGTTCCGTCCATGGTGTAGCTGATCAAATCTTGTAGAAAGAATTTCCCGGAAATCGGATTGCTACCAAAATCCAATTTGAACTTAGGAATACTAATTGAAGTATTATCCAAGTTGCTGGTCTCATTTTTTGCCCGAAAGTCAAGATTGATATTTTTCACAGGACGAGGTAGATCAGGATATTTGAACATCCCATCGCTGATGGTCATTACAATATCGAATGCAGGGAATTTCTCATCGTTGTAAATCCCTTTGACCAATCCTTGAAAAGCCATTGTACCAGAGGTCTCCAAGCTGGAAAAACTTTCAGTATAAATCCCGGGAAACAAGGAAAGAAGACTTTTAAACGAATTCTCTTTGCCCGCAAAAGTCAAATCGAGCTCAATATCATCAGTAGGTATAGCAACATATCCTTTCAAGTCGAAAAGGAAATCATTGAGTTGGAAATTACCCTCGTCGAAGGAGAATTTCATCTTGTCCATATCGACTTGGAGAAGTGTTTCGCCTTCAAAAACCTTATTACTAAGGTAGCTGATCCCTTGATAGTTGATTTCAGCAACGTTTGCACGGAGCTCAATCGGGAGTTTGTAAATAGTACTCGTAAACTCGCCAGATCCTTTTGCTTTTATTCCTCCCAAAGCCATAAAATAGGCTAATTGACGGTCGTCATAAACTAAATTTAGTCCATTGACCTCAATCAGGTTGACAGCAATTTTCAGACTGCTTTCCTCACTAGCCGTAGCTGCTTCCGAAGGATAGGTAATATCATAATTAGCACGACCATCTTCTAAAACTTTGACATAAAGGCTTCCCCCATTCAGGTGAATACCCGTCAGAGTGGGATACGCATCAAACAGAACCGATTTGAGATTAAAATCGATCTGAAGTTCATTTAGAGCGAGTAAGGTATCTCCCTCGAAAGGTGCATTTCCTACAATTTTGAAATCCTCTACTCCCGCAGAAATGTTGGGAAATCTTCTGAAGAAGCTGAGACTAATATTATCCAAATCATAAATAACCTGAGCATTGATGGACTTGGAAATTTCCTGATCGATTCTTGCAGCGATTTTGTCTTTGAATATGAAAGGCAAAGCAAGGGCTGAGATCAAAAGGAAGCCGATAATTCCCGATAGGATAAGAACTGTTTTTTTCATGAATATGTAATTTGAAGCCATTCGAGGATGGAACTGTAATTATTCCGATCAACAGGCATCAGGTTAAGCATCTATGCAGGATTTAGGACTGAGGACTTAACTACCAACAAGATTTAAGCCGAAATAGTAGCATTTTCCTTCAAGAAAATGTCAAACCCCGGCCTTTCGAAGACAAAACGCCAAATTTTATTACCCTGGAAATGAGATTCCATTCACTCTTCGGTAGAGATTGAGCGCATACTTGTCCGTCATTCCGGAAATGAAATCAACTAATGCACGAAGTATGGGGTAAGGATTTACTTCTGCACCCCAACCTTTAAGTGGAAAATCCTCCGGAAGTAGCCTTAAAATGCTTTTATCCTGTCCAGAAAAACGCTCCGGAAGGTAGAATTGATGATAAAGAGCTTTTGAAAACACCGTAAGCAATCCTTCCAAGACTTGAAATCCTGCAGCCTCTTTTTCTAACACAATTTTTGATCGATAAATCTGCTGGACTGACATTTCCGTTATCTTTTGTAAAGCTTTTGCCGAAGGGATAATATCGGTAAGCGACTTATCAAAATTCCCTTTGCACATGCTTTCTTCATATTGGGCAAACACTTCCACCGTTTCTTGAATTAGTTCGCCGATCGCTAGGGCGCGAAGGGCTCCTAGATTTTGGGTATTACTTCGCCCCTCCATTTTTTTACGGTTAAACTTGTCTTTCAAAATTGGTGCAAGGAGCTTTACCGTTTCATCAAATCCAACTAGGCCAAGCGTGCATCCATCCTCCAGGTCGATGATGCTGTAGCAAATATCATCTGCAGCCTCAACCAAAAATGCCAGAGGGTGTCTAAACCAACATTCTGAACTGGATCGTTCTATGCCTAGTACGGAGGCAAGCTGTTCAAAATCTGTAGCTTGATTTGCAAAATAGCCATACTTTTTTTGACTCCGTCGGGCGAAATCACGCTGCTGGATTAAACTTGGTCTCGGGTATTTGGTAAAAGCTGCCAAAGTAGCATGGGTGAGCTTTAAGCCAAATTGCTTAGAAGTCAACATTCGAAAGCCCTGTGCATTTCCTTCAAAATTGCAGAGATCGAATAATTGCTCTGGACGGATGTGAGATTCCCAATATTTTCCTGCCGGGTGAAATTTAAAAAAATCGGAGATTGCTTCCTCTCCAGCATGTCCAAATGGTGGGTTTCCAATGTCATGCGTTAAGGCAGCTGCTGCTACGATGGCACCAATATCATAAGCAGTAATGCCTCTGTTGCTCAGGCCGGGGTATTTTTTGAGCAAAAACTCCCCGGCTATTTTCCCAAGAGATCTGCCTACACTTGACACTTCAAGACTATGCGTGAGTCTAGTATGAACAAAAGCCTGCTCTGGAAGGGGAAAAACCTGGGTTTTATCTTGAAGATTACGAAAGGGAGCTGAAAAAATAATTCGATCGTAATCTACTTCAAATTCACTTCGAGTATCCTGAGGCTGTTGTTTGTTCGGAGTATCGCCAAATCTCCCCTTGGTGAGGAGGTATTCCCATTTCATCATCCCCAAAAATAAGAAGGTCCTGGCATTATCCCTTACTATAGCGAAGAATCATGCTGGCATGGCCCTTGCCATCACTGAAACAGTCTAAACCAACTATTTCTATGAAGACTATTTTGAATTATTTTATGCTGGCAATCATCGCAGTTGTCGGGTTTTCCTGATATAATGATGACGAACTCCTTGCCGGATCTGCTAAAGTTAATTTCTACCTAGTTGATGCTCCGGGAGATTTCGATGAAGCCTAGATTGAAGTCATTGCTTTGCGCATTAAAGCTGATGACAATGACCAAAACAACGACGATTATAGTGAAAACGATTTTGAAGATTCTTCATGCGTGGAGATTCCATTTGAAGAAGGAAATAGATATGTCAATCTTTTGGATTTGACAGGAGAGAATTCGCAGTTTTTAGGATCAGATATTTTTCCAGAAGGCTAAATCGATCAGCTAAGATTAGCATTAGGCGATGACAATTATGTGGTCAAAGATGGGTACCGCTCAGAGCTGAAAACTCCAAGTGCAGAACAAAGCGGATTGAAAATCAAACTGGAAGAGTCTTTCGAAGGTGGCAGGACCTACTCTATCGTGATTGACTTTGATGTCAAGAAATCAATCGTAGTAGCAGGTAATTCTGGAAACATTATATTAAAACCAGTTTTGAGAGCTTATATGACGGAAGCTACCTCGGGATTTATGGGTCAGGTATTTCCAAAAGAAGCCCAACCTGTAGCTGTAAAAGCCATGAAAGGAAATAATTAATAAAATACAGGTGTAGACGAAAACGGAAACTTTAAAATCCAAGGAATGGATGATGGGTTTTATACCTTGACTTTCACTCCAAATTCAGCTTACAACGGAAAAGAGATCGGTGGTGTCCTTGTTGAAGGAGGTAAAATGTAAACGCTTGATCCAATTACCCTCATACTTAAGTAATAATAATAAAGTCGGTTTCGACTGGCTTTTTTTACTTTAGTTTTTGGGCTAAATTTGCCCTTGTGAATAAAACCATTTTACTCTTTTTGCTTTTTGGAATCTGCTTGATCTATTCCTGCGAACAAACGGATTCAGGACCAAAGTCCTTACTCAATTTGGTTTTGGTGGATACTCCTGCGAAATGGGACTCAGTTCTTGTAGAGATTGAAGGAGTAGAATTAGAAATTTTGGTTCAGGGAAGGGAAACCGAGAGCCAGATCTTTTACCTTGAATATAAAACGGGAGATAAGCAGATTAGGGTTAGCGACCTGATAGGAGGCCAAGGTTTAATCATCGGCAGAGAACAACTTCCTGCAGGAAAAGTAATTGGACTCAGGGTTCAGATGGGTAAAAATCATATGCTTTATCAAGAAAAAAAAGGCTATCCTATTCCCTTGGTAGATCCGAACAATGTTTTTGTCCCATTAGTAGCAGAACTAGATCTGGAAGCAGGAATCGCCTATGATGTGATCTTGGACTTAGACTTGGAAAAATCAATACTTCAGAAAACTACATCTCCATTAAGTTTTCAATTAGCCCCCTTCTTTACTCTTATTGAAGGAGCTTCATCAGGAGAACTTCAAGGAACTGTCTCCCCATTGACACTGAAACCAGCTATCTTTTTAATTCAAGGTACAGATTCCATCAGTACTCATCCGACCACTTCAGGAGGGTATTTATTCAGAGCAGATCCAGGAAATTATTCGCTTTATTTTGATCCAAAAGATGTTAGATATGTTGGTGAGACAGTCTCTAACGTGATAATAGAGGAACGAAAAACTACAAATTTCCCAGTTCATACCTTCAAGATCAAACCATGAACCCTATTGATGAGCGATACATGCAGCGAGCGCTAGAGCTTGCAGCTATGGGTTTAGGGACTGTTAGTCCAAATCCCATGGTGGGCTGTGTGATCGTCCACAAGGATCAAATCATTGGAGAGGGCTACCATCAAAAATACGGCGAAGCTCATGCGGAAGTGAACGCAATCAACTCTGTGAAAGACCAGTCTTTACTTCAAAATTCGACTGCCTATGTGACTCTGGAGCCTTGTTCCCATTGGGGGAAGACGCCTCCGTGTGCAAATTTTTTGGTTGAAAAAAAGATAGCCCGTGTAGTGATTGCGGCAGTAGATTCTAATCCTTTGGTAGGGGGAAAAGGAATCAAGATTCTTGAAAGTGCAGGAATAACCTTGATTTCAGGAGTTTTAGAAAAAGAGGCTCGGATTCAAAACAAGCGGTTTTTTACTCAAATAGAGAAAAAAAGACCGTATGTGATTTTGAAGTGGGCGCAGACTTCCGATGGTTTTGTGGCTAGATCAGACTTTTCTTCCAAATGGATCAGTAATTCAGCAAGCAGGCAATTGATCCATAAGTGGAGGGCAGAAGAAGATGGAATTTTGGTTGGGAAAAATACAGCAAGCTACGATGACCCTTCCTTGAATATCAGAGAATGGGTTGGTGAAAATCCAATTCGCTTGGTCATTGATTCTAGACTGGAATTGCCAAAAACTCTCAAGCTTTTTGATCAAACCATTCCTACGATATGCTTTAATACCTTGAAGTCAGAAAAGCTGGAAAATTTAGAATATGTCAAGCTTAGCGAATGTTTTGAGATATCCGAACTGCTTGATGAACTGGCCCATCGAAATATTCAAAGTATTATCGTGGAAGGAGGAAGTTTTTTCCTTTCTAAATTTATAGCGGCCGAACTTTGGGATGAGGCTCGTGTGTTTACAAGTCAAAATAAGTTTGAGGTAGGAATTCCTGCTCCAAAACTGAATCAAATCAGTGCTGAATCCTATCAAATCCAATCGGATTTACTCCAAATCTATTACCATGTCTGAAAACCTTTATATCCCTGTTTCTACTAGCAAATCGGAAAAATACGAAACCATCCTTCCACAAATCAAGGCTTTGATTTCTGGAGAGCCCGATCTTTATGCAAACCTTGCAAATATTTCTGCTGCCCTAAAGGAAGCTTTTAGCTTTTTTTGGGTGGGGTTTTACCTTGTAAAAGAAGATCAATTAGTGCTGGGGCCCTTTCAAGGCCCAATAGCTTGTACCCGAATCAATCTGGGAAAAGGTGTCTGCGGAACGGCTTGGGTAGAAAAGAAAACGCAATTGGTGCCTGATGTTGAGATCTTTCCTGGGCATATTGCCTGTAGCGCTGCATCCAAATCTGAGGTTGTGGTGCCTGTATTTAAGGGAGGAGAAGTGGTAATGGTCTTGGATGTGGACAGTGACCAACTGGATGATTTCGATGCAGTGGATCAAGAATATTTAGAGAAGTTGATGCGGATGCTCGAAAGTACTTTCTGGCATTGAAGATATGGTTATACGGAATTCTGCCAGTAAGCTTATTTCCTTTGCTTTACTAGACTGGTGACAGGTGTCCGATGACCGATGTGCGTCAAACTCAGGCTTTAACCTCATTTTTTAATTGATCAATGCCCTTACTGGCAAAGTAGCGTACATTCATATTGAATAATAAACGGTTTTTTCTTACCTAGAAAAAGTAGCTGATTTATTGGAAGCTGTAAAGGTAATTATTGAAACGTCTGAGTCATAAACTCCCTCAAAATTTCAATAACCTCTTCTTTTCGCTCCACTTGACCCATATGGCCAACACCTTCTAATTCATAATATGCTGTGAAAGCCTCTTTCTGTAGGCGGCTTGCTTCAATTTTTACAACGCCGTCCTCAGTTCCTGCGATCAATAATTTTGGGCCTGTATAGTCCTCAAGAACCTTAAGTCGTGATTTTCGATCACGCATGGCTTCTAAAAATGCTATTAACCCGAGAAGGCTGGCTTCTTTGGATTGGGTCACTGCTAAACCTATTTCCTTTTCAAATTGAGCTCTAGTAGAAGGCGTAAAAAGTTGGGGGACGAAGGCAGTCACGAATTTGTCAACACCTTGCTTTTTGATAAAGGCGATGGTTTTGTTTCGAGAATGCTTTTTCTCTTCATCGTCATTAAAAGTCGTCGAATGGATTAAACCGATTCCTTTAATTCGATTACCCATAAGTTCTAAAATCGCCAATGCTACATATCCACCTAAGGAATGGCCGATGATAACAGGATTTTCAATCTTCTGCTCCTCCATCCATTCTTCAAGTTGGACTGCGGTTTCTTCCAAGGTTACATGATTGGAGGCCACTGGGGTTTTACCAAATCCTGGCAAGTCAGGATAAAAAACATGAAAATCTGAAGCAAGTGCGGATGCAATATCATTCCACATGGCTCCGATTTCACAAAACCCGTGAATAAAGACAACGGGATTCCCTTTCCCTTTTTCAGAAAAATGAATTACCGACATCCATGAAATTTTAATAGACTATTTTGGATACTTCAGCAAGGTTTCTGACGGCATCTGCGATACCTTCTGGATCAAACCCACATTCATGATGAAGTTCAATCTGCTCGCCATGCTCAATAACTTCGTCAGGAATCCCCAGTCTTTTTACCTGAGCTTGATAGCCATGATCTGTCATCCACTCAATTACTGCAGAACCGAATCCACCCATTAGGCAACCATCCTCTACAGTGATTACTTTCTTGAATTTACCAAAGATCTCGTGAAGTAATTCTCCGTCCAAAGGCTTTACAAATCGCATGTCATAATGTGCGGGATGTAAGCCTTCTTTTTCAAGATTTTCACACGCTTCTACGACATAATTACCAATGTGTCCAAGTGTCAAAATAGCAACGCCTTCACCTTCTTTCACTATTCGACCTTGTCCTGTAGGAATCTGCTCAAATGGGGTTCGCCATTCTGGCATCACTCCTGCACCTCTTGGATATCGGATTGAATAAGGTCCCTGGTGAAGTGAACCGGAATACATCATGTTTCGAAGCTCTTCTTCGTTCATAGGAGCGGCTACCACTAGATTCGGAATGCATCTAAAATAGGCAATATCGTAAGCCCCATGATGCGTTGGCCCATCTGCTCCGGCAAACCCTGCCCGATCTAGGCAAAGTACCACGGGTAGATTCTGAAGGCAAACATCATGTACGACCTGGTCATAGGCCCGTTGCATGAAAGTAGAATAGATATTACAGAATGGAATTAATCCTTGAGTGGCCAATCCTGCTGAAAAAGTAACTGCATGCTGCTCCGCGATACCTACGTCAAAAGCACGATCAGGCATTGCCTTCATCATAATATTCATAGACGATCCGGATGGCATCGCAGGAGTTACTCCCATGATTTTATTATTCATTTCCGCTAGCTCTACCAAGGTATGACCGAAGACATCTTGGTATTTTGGTGCTTGTGGTGTACTTGGCGTTTTCTTGAAAATTACTCCAGTTACCTTATCGAAAGTTCCTGGAGCATGCCAAGTTGTTTGGTTTCCGTTTTCTGCAGGAGCGTAGCCTTTTCCTTTGACTGTGATGCAATGTAGGATTTTGGGGCCGGGGATATCTTTTAGATCTTTCAAAATCTCCGCCAAATGATTCACATCGTGTCCATCAACTGGACCGAAATAGCGCAGATTCAACGATTCAAAAAGATTACTCTGATGGAGCAAGGCAGATTTGATTCCACCTTCTACCTTGGAAATAACTTCCTGAGCACTGCTGCCAAACTTGCTGAATTTGCCTAAGATCTTCCATACCTCATCCTTAACCTTATTATAAGTTTGTGATGTGGTGATATCTGTTAAATAGTCTTTCAAGGCACCCACATTTGGGTCGATGGACATACAGTTATCATTGAGAATGATCAAAAGGTTGGTATCACTGACACCGGCATGATTCATGGCTTCGAAGGCCATTCCACCCGTCATGGATCCATCTCCAATCACTGCTACGTGCTGAATTCCAGATTTTTTATATTTGGAAGCTACAGCCATTCCTAATGCGGCTGAAATTGAAGTGCTGGAATGACCTACTCCAAAGGTATCAAAATCACTTTCTTTTCGGTTTGGAAAACCTGAGAGACCACCATAAACACGATTGGTATGGAATAGGTCTCTTCGGCCTGTAAGGATTTTGTGTCCGTATGCCTGATGGCCAACGTCCCAAACAAGCTGATCTTCTGGCGTATTTAAAATGTAATGAAGCGCAACAGTCAATTCTACTACCCCCAAACTTGCTCCAAAATGTCCTCCATAGACGGAGACATTGTCGACAATAAATTGACGCAATTCATCACAAATTTGAACCAACTTATCCTTATCAAATTTCTTAAGGTCAGCGGGGCTATTAATTTGAGCTAATAATTCTCCTGGTTGGATCAGCATTCTTATTTTTCAATTTCACAAAAAGATAACATAACTGTTGGGTCTTTGTTTTCCCGTCAGTATAATCATCCAGAGTCTTTGCTCCTACAACAGTCATTCCGAAGAATTTTTACCTTTATTCGATATCTTTGACTGTCACGAGGCAAATTTAACCATTAATTTAAATATCCTTTGAGTTTCGAAATCAAATTACCCCTTTTCGAAGGTCCATTCGACTTGATGCTGTTCTTTATAGAGCGGGATGAATTGGATATTTATGATATTCCTATCTCCAAGATCACTAATGATTTTCTGGATTATATTCATCATTTGGAGAAAATGGAAATTGAAGTTGCAAGCGACTTTATCCTCTTTGCGGCTACGCTGATGAAGATAAAGTCCAGAATGCTTCTTCCTAGGCCTGAATTCAACGAAACAGGAGAGGAGGTTGATCCTCGAGAGGAATTGATAAGAAATCTATTGGAGTACAAAAAATATAAATCTGTAGTTGGAGATTTAGCTACATTGGAATGGGAGCGTCTTTCTAAAGAAAAGCGAGGAAACATCGCTGCTGAGCTATATGCTTTGGTCAAAGTAGAAGATGTAGATGCAGAGATGCAGCATGTGGATTTGTATAAATTGCTAAAGGTTTTCCAGCGAACTATAGCAAAAATGGCTTTGAGAGAAGACCATACTACTCACACTGTGATCCAATATCCTTATACCATAACTCAACAAAAAGACTTTGTCTTGGAAAAAATAAGCTTCAAAAAACAAGTTCCTTTTACTGATTTCATCGCGTACAAGGCCGACAAAATATTTGTGATCTATACCTTTTTGGCAATTCTCGAGCTGCTTCAACTTGAACTGGTAACCATTGTGATCGGTGAAGGATTTAATAATTTTTGGGTAGAAAAGACTGAACCGTTGGCTATAGCTTAGGTATGAAGTTGGATAACAAAAAAATCTTTCAAACGCTCAACCCGAATAAGGTCTGGGTACCTGTTATAATCGGACTCGCAATTGTATTTGCGATGTTTTACTTCGACCCTTCCATTAATGCAAATAGCCTCAAGGTCATAAAGGATGCTTCCATTTTCTGGATTATTGTTGCTGCCTTATTTATCCTAGTTAGAGATGCTGGATATGTCTTTCGGATTCGTGAGATTACCGGTAAACAGCTTACATGGACTAGGTCGATCTATGTGATTATTCTCTGGGAGTTTGCATCAGCAGTTACCCCCTCTGTCGTAGGTGGGACTGCGGTAGCAATGTTTATTCTTAATAAAGAAGGAATCAAGCTTGGTCGGGCGATCGCGTATGT
>JBLGAM010000068.1:0-17402 GCA_047612305.1 Planctomycetota bacterium
ATGTCTTTGATCAAAGCATCTAAATTGGTTCCTTCGGCAATTTCAGCTGCCTCTTTTTTCAAAATAGGATTTCCAAAAGCTACTATAGGGTAAATCATTGTCTTTCTAAATAGGATTGTAAGATGATTGCTGCACTGACTTTGTCAAGATTTCCAGCCTTCTCTTTTCGGTCTTTCTTTTTGCTCCCCATGGCGATCATACTCTGCATAGCCATTTTGGAAGTAAATCGCTCGTCGATCAATTCGATTTTTTTGGAAGGAAATTCTTTTCCCAATCGATCTTTCATTGAAATTACTCGGGGTGTCATTTCATTATCTGAACCATCCAATCTTGTTGGATAGCCAAGAACCAATGTATCAACGTCCTCTTTGGAGCAATAATTTTTTATGTATTCGATAAGCTTACCCGTCTCAATGGTTTCGAGTGGATTTGCAAGCATTTTCAGTGAGTCCGTAACAGCCAGTCCAGTTCGTTTGGTTCCCAAGTCAATCGCTAGTATTCTTGGCATCAGTTGGTTTTGATTTTTTTACGGATCTGTCTAAGCGCTTCACGCTCTAGCTCTACTGCTTTTGGGAAAAGTAATTCATCTTCAATTTTGGCGTGGACATGAAGTTCTTTTTCGAAGTTTTGCAATTCATGATACAGGACTTTCATAGGTAATGGAGAGGTCTCTTCCAGGAAATAGTCCGAGGTCAATTTCCTAATCCCTTCCATCTCATCATCATGGATTTCATGCTGATCGGCTAGGTCGCTTATTGGCTCCTGCTCTAGGATGATAAGTGCATCCGGTAAAGAGAATAGTCCTTCCTCTATATCCTGAAGCAGCTCTATTCGCTTAAAAAGCCTGCTTTCTTCTTCGTGAATATGATGGATAAAATCTTGCACGAACAAGGGAAACATAATTCTCAAGTCTGCGATCAATGATCCAAAACCTGGCTCACCACTTATCCCAGAAATCAAATTTGATAAAAAGGGTAATTCTTGTCGAACGAAGAAGTAATGTTTTTTCTTTAGATAGGCGACCAATACCTCGATTGGATTCAAAAAAAGCTCTTCGGTCGTAGGTTCTTTGCGCAAAGCCCAAGCTTCAAGTTCTGAAATCAGTTGACTGGAATGCACCTTATGCTTCCGACAAACCTCTTCTAAAGATTGTGTGGGGTATTGATAAAAAGAAATCCCAAAATAATGAAGCACCGAAGCAAATACATAGTTTTCAGAAACTAAATCTCCTACAAGTGCTTTTTGAAAATCATCTGGCGAACGCATTTACAAAAATAATTTTTTTTAACATAATAAAGGACAATTATTTGACTCAATGTGTTTCCACCCCGTTCAAACATTTATTAACTTTATCAAAAGACATTTTTAACCAAAAGCCTTTTGGAGTAGTTTAGTACATATTCAAAATTGAATTTCAATAGAATTAGAAAAGTCGTGAGCGAGAAAAATAACACTAAATCCCAAATCCGCCTTCCAATTATCTTAGCCTTGGCAATTTCTGCAGGCATTTGGATAGGAGCTACTTTTGCTGAGCCAAAAAGCAATCAAAATGACCTCAGAGCAGCACTATACCGACTGCAAGAGATCATGACCTATATCAACCGGGATTATGTTGACAGCGTCGACACCAATGAATTGGTAGAATATGGTATTACTAAAATGCTCGAAAACCTTGACCCTCACTCCAGCTACATCCCCGCTCAAGATGCCTCTTTGGCCCAATCACAATTAGATGGGGAGTTTGATGGAATCGGCGTCGAGTTCGGAATAATCCGGGATACAATCTATGTGGTCGCGCCCTTGACAGGTGGACCCTCAGAAGCACTGGGAATTCAATCTGGAGATCAAATCATTGCTGTAGATGATAAGACAGTAGCCGGTATTGGAATCACTAATCGCGATGTTTTTGAATACCTCAGAGGTCCAAAAGGATCTAAGGTCAATGTAGATATCAAACGGAAAAATCAGAAAGGTTTGATTCGGTATGAGATTACGCGAGATAAAATCCCGCAGTACAGCATCAATGCCTCTTACATGGTAAATAACGAAGTCGGCTATATCAAAGTGACCCGATTTGCAGCTACTACCTATGATGAATTCAAAGAGTCTTTGAATTCTTTGAAAGCTCAAGGAATGAAGAAGCTTATCGTTGATTTGCAAGGAAATCCTGGTGGATACATGGGTGCCGCAATTAATATGGCGGATGAACTCCTGAGTGATAAATCCCTGATTGTATCCCAAGAAGGAAAAGTGGAGCAATACAATCAAAAAGCATATGCCTTTAAACCAGGCTTGTTTGAAAACGGTCCGGTAATCGTATTAGTGAATGAAGGATCGGCTTCGGCTTCTGAGATTTTGGCAGGTGCTATTCAGGACAATGATCGAGGTTTGATCGTAGGTAGAAGATCCTTTGGAAAAGGCTTGGTTCAAATGCCAATAGACCTCTCTGACGGAGCGGAGCTTAGATTGACTATTGCCAGATATTATACTCCTTCTGGAAGATCAATTCAAAAACCTTACGGAGCCAATTATGAAGCCTATGAAAAGGATTGGGTGAATCGATATGAGCACGGGGAGTTTTTCTCAGCTGATAGTATCAAATTCAACGACAGTCTGAAATTTGAGACGAAAAAAGGAAGAACTGTCTATGGCGGTGGTGGAATCATGCCAGATTATTTCGTGCCTTTGGATACTGCGATGAACAGTGCCTATGTAAGTAGACTGTTTAATTCGGATGCCTCTAGAGAGTATATCCTAGATTATGTAAATGATAATAAGACGAAATTTGACGGAATGTCCTTAGATGAGTATTATAAAACATTCACAGTAAGCGATGCTATGCTCACAAAGCTTACTGAGTATGGGAAGAAAAATAAGGTTGATTTTGATGCCAAGGATTTCAATAAATCAAAAGAGTATCTAAGGGTTTTGATGAAAGCACATCTTGGAAGACAGCTTTATGATGACAATGCCTTCTACAAAGTGATCAATGACATTAATGAAGTTTACCTCCAAGCCTTGAATTTATTCACCGAAGCAGAACGGATTTCACTGGCAACAGATCTATCTCCAAACATCAAATAAGGTGATCCCCAAATCTTAAAAAGGAGCGACTCGAAAGACTCGCTCCTTTTTTTGTTGTTGAAACTTTCAATACTTGTCCAAAAAGCCTAACATTAGATAATTATCAAAAACCCAAAGCCTATGAAGACCTTATTCACAATCCTATTGATCGGAATCACTATGAGTACTTTTGCACAGATCAAAGTCAATCATATTGCAGTTCATGTCAGCAAATTAAAGCCTAGCATGGCGTTTTATGAAAATATAGTAGGCCTAAACGCTATTGAGGAGCCATTCAAAGATGGAGTCCACGCATGGTATGACATCGGCGGTGGTGCAGCACTTCATCTGATTGAGGCCCCAAATGTCCCAACTGAAATCTCAAAAGTAAACCACCTGTGTTTTAGTATGGAAGATATGGATGCCTTTATTCAAACATTAAAGGGCACCAATTATCCATTTGAAAGCTGGCAGGGAGAAAAAAGCAAAGTCACCATTAGAGTAGATGGAATTCGGCAGATCTACATTCAGGATCCTGACGGCATGTGGCTAGAGATCAACGATGATTATTAAAATCCATAAATCGAAAAAAAGGGCTCGGATAAATCCGAGCCCTTTGCTTTTCTAATCTTTATACACCACTTGTGGCCAATTGTCATTACCCAAATTAATATCCGGTAAAATTTTATCCGGGTCAATCACGATTGATCTTATTGTCTTGGTAGTCTTGATCAGGTGATTCCAAACATCACCTCGCTGCCAAATCTCCACCGGGAGCATCTGCCGCTCAGTTGTACCATCCTCAAAGGTTATTTCGATTAGGACCGGCATCGGAATTTCCCCCTTATTTGCTAAAGAAACTAAGTAATTTCCTGCATAAGGAAACACACCATTGATGCCCAAATCAATGTTTCCGGTTCCGTAAAACCAGCCCTTCCAAAACCAACTTAGATTTTCACCTGCCACATTTTCCATATGATTGAAGAAATCAGCAGGCTGGGGATGTTTATATGCCCATGTTTTGATGTAGGATTTGAATGCATTATCAAATCGCTCAGCGCCAAGAATATATTCCCGCAGCATCAATAAACCCATTGCTGGTTTGTTGTAAGCGATCATACCTAGATTCTCGGTATTCGCAACATCTGGATAGGTATTAATTCCTTCTCGGTTTTCATTGATAAAGTAATTGACATAGCGACGCGTCTCATTCAATGAAGACTGGAATTCCCCGTTATTAAAAGCGTTAGAGCTGTAATGATTTATAAAAGTATTGAACCCCTCATCCATCCAAGCGTATCTGCGTTCGTTGGTCCCGACGATCATAGGAAACCAATTGTGGCCAAATTCATGATCCGTAACACCCCAAAGATCTGCTCCTCTAGAATTATATGAGCAAAAATTCAATCCCGGATATTCCATTCCTCCGATATTCGCAGCTACGTTAGTTGCCGTAGCGTAAGGAAATTCAAACCACGTCTCAGAATAATGCTCGATTGAAGCTTTGGTATATTCAGTTGATCTTGTCCAAGCATCCACTCCATCAGACTCCTTTGGATAGGCCGATTGAGCTAAAATTGTTTTGCCAGAAGGTAAGTTGATCTTCGCCGCATCCCAGATAAATGCTCTTGAGGTAGCAAAGGCGACATCTCTGGCATCTTCAATTTGAAAATGCCAAGTAACCGTACTCTCTTGCTTTGGTCGGGTCAGGGCCGTATTCTTTATTTCTTCGGGAGAAATCAAATAGACCGTCTCATCACTCTGAATGGCCTTTTCGTACCGAGATTGCAATTCTTTGGAAAGCACGTCTTTTGGATTCATCAGTTTGCCAGATCCAACCACAATATGATCATAAGGCACAGTCACTTTATAATCAAAGTCCCCATATTCCAAATAGAACTCACCTGCACCCAAATAAGGCTCTACGTTCCAACCTTCGATATCGTCAAATACTGCCACTTTTGGATACCATTGTGCAAAGGCATAGATCCATCCATCTTCAACTTTCAACCTTCCCATGCGGTCCATACCCTCCTGAGGAACTTTAAAGGAGAAATTCATGGAAATGGTGGCTTTTCCACCTTTAGGCGGAATAGGTTCAGCAAACCAAACTTGCATTCTGGTATCAGAGATCAAGTGTTTAGCTGAAGTAGCACCTTTGGAACCTACTTTTGCAGCAAGCTGCGAAATCTCGAATCCACCATCAGTATCTCCATTGTAGCGATTTCCACGAATTGGCGTAGTTAGAGTACCTCGGGAATCCGCTTTGAATCGATTTTGCTCCAATTGAAGCCAGACAAATTCCAATGATTCTGGACTATTGTTAGTATATAAAATAGTGACTTTGCCAGAAAGAACATGATTCACGTCATCAAGGCTCACTTCCAATTGATAGTCTGCTGCATTTTGCCAATAACCTACGCCCGGCTTTCCAGAAGCGGCTCTGAAATAGCTACCCTTTCGATCAATAAATTCGCCGAAATCCTTCTGATTGGTCTCCTTTGCCGTCTGAGCAAAACTGACTTGCATCTCCACGAGCGTCACAAAAGTCAAAAGAAGGGCTCTAATTATTAGTTTTATCATGTTTTTCAATTTTATACAAATTACGGATTGTATTAAAAATAAGCCTCAAAATTTACCTTAATGACCATACTCTTAACTAATTTTTAGAAAAAAGCAATCTTGGAATTTGAATCAATTCGGTTCATTTTTGACCCTTGTAATGAAAAACCAAATGAGAACCCTCCAGTTAGTCACAATTGGGCTATTTTTAAGCCATCAACTCCAAGCTCAAACTGACACTACCTCCACTTCGCTAAGCGAAATCATAGTTCAGGAAAATCGGATCCAGATTCCTTTTTCTAAGCAAAACCGGAATATGACCATCGTGGACAAACTCCAGCTAGAAACCACTCCTGCTCGGAGCCTTCCCGAAGTTTTGGCTTTCGTGCCTGGACTTGATGTTCGTCAGCGTGGCGTATCAGGCGTTCAGGCAGATATAGGAATCCGAGGTGGCTCTTTCGAGCAAACGCTATTGCTACTCAACGGGATCAAACTCAGTGATCCTCAGACGGGTCACCACTTGATGAATATTCCTGTCCCACTAGTTGAAATAGACCGTATTGAAGTATTAAAAGGTCCGGCTTCCAGAATTTTTGGTCAAAATGCCTACGCCGGAGCAATCAATGTGATTACCCAACTTTCAGATGAGCGATACGCAAAGCTTCAAGGCTATGGAGGTGATTTTGGAATGAAGGGAGTGAATTTTGCAGGTTCACTTCCAGTGGGAAATTACAAGCAAAATTTTGCGCTCTCCTACGATGACTCGGATGGTTATCAGTACAATTCAGACTACAAAGTGTCCAATATCTTTTATGAAGGAGGCTTAGCCATAGATGAGCAGAATAACATCAGAGGAATGGTGTCTTACACTGACCGTACTTTTGGCGCAAATGGCTTTTATACGAGCGCATTTCCCGATCAATGGGAAAGCGTCCAAACTTCTTTGGCCTCACTCAGCCATACGCTGAGCTTGGAATCTTTCAAACTGAATACTCGAGGCTACTGGAGAAGGAATATCGATGAATTCAGATTGCGGAGAAATGAGCCTTCATTTTTCCAAAATAATCACACTACAGATGTCTTTGCCCTCGAGGCGAATGGGAGCTTTCAAAGCAATTGGGGAACTACTGGCTTTGGCTTAGAAACGCGAAAAGAAAGTATCGAAAGCTCCAATCTTGGCAGCCGGGAACGAATGCTTTCGGGAATATTTTTAGAGCAAATGATTTCTATTGCTAAAAAAGTGGATTTAAGAGCTGGAATTTATTCCAATTACTATTCAGAATATGGTTGGAAACATTTTCCAGGTGCCGAAGTGGGATTTCAAGCTTCCAAGGCGATTCGCTTTTATTCAGGTTATGGCGTAAGCTATCGGATCCCGACCTATACGGACTTGTATTACGTCGGTCCCACCAATATTGGTAATGCGCAGCTTACTCCCGAACAAGCGCAGAATTTTGAGATCGGAGCCAAGCTGAATAAGTCTTCGATTCAGGCTGAGCTTGTTTACTTTCTGAGAAATACGGACAACTTGATCGAATGGGCCAGAACCGATGCAAGTCAACCTTGGCAACCTCAAAATTTCAATGAAGTGCGGTTTAGTGGACTAGAAGCATCTTTCAATTACCGCGTGAATCCCTCAAGCAGTATGATTCAGGTTAAGGAATTGATGATTTCTTATAATTACATCAATGCTGACTTAAAACAAGGGGCTGAGCCCGACCAGGAAACCAGGTATGCGTTGACAGCTTTGAAAAATCAGGTGATTGCAGGAATTCTTGTTGGGTTTGGGCCAAAAACTGAGTGGAATACTAAAATTCGAAATGTGGAGCGAATGAACCAAGACCCTTATTTTCTGCTGGACATGCGGGTCGATTACAATCGTATGGGAAAATTAGGCTTCTTCGCCGAAGCATCCAATATCACCAACACAGACTACATCGAAGCGGGGACAGTTCAGATGCCTGGGCGATGGTTCAGAGCAGGGTTTATGTTGAATTTGGAATAGACATGGACACAATAATAATTGCACATAATTACCAAGACACCTCTTTTTCGAGTATGAGTTTTCATTTGGCAAACCATCTCTGTCTAATTGGTATGAGAGTGGTTTTCATTTCTAAATCTCCTTATTTCACCAGCCCTACTAGAGAGAAAATTGGTGACGGAGAATTAATACTGACGTCTTGGCCAAGTAAGATCAAGTCCACAAGTTTTAAGGATTTTAAATTCATTTATAAAATTTTAAAAGAATTTAGACCTAGAGTAGTAATTGGACATCATAATGGAAGCATTGCCTCTATGATACTTTCTAAATTAATAGGGCATGGGAAAATTAAAACTTTTGAATATCACCATGTGTGTTCAGAATCTTACATTAGAGATAAGGGGGAAATAACCTTTCGGTTGAAATTTTTCTTGTTTCGAAAAAAATTGTTCTATCATCTATTTTGCAATCATGTTGTTTGTCCATCTGAATTTGCGATTGCGGATTTGAATCATAATTTCAACTATAAAAAAGGAGAAATAGTAATCAATCCTCTGCCAGATCGCGCCATCGATTTAAAAACCAAAGAATTAAATGGGGAAATTATTATTGGCTATTTAGGGAGGCTTGTGCCAACAAAAAATGTCCTCGAGCTAGCCTCTGAATTTATTAAATTCAAATCCTCAGGACCAAAAAACAATATTAAGTTAAAAATTGTCGGGTATGGGGAAGATGAATCAAAACTTAAATCACTTATTTTTGATGTTGAGTATATTGAGTTTATTGGAGAGCTTGACTATAATCAAATAGATTCTTTTATCAAAAACTGTCATTTCACGATAATCCCATCATTAGCAGATAACCTCCCCACAGCAGCTACTGAATCAATTATGAACGGTATTCCAATATTAATTTCAAAAGGTGTAGGGACAGCTTCAATCTTAAAACACAAAACAGATGCCTACATTTTTGATTTAAAAAATAATGGGCTTCAAAACACTTTCAAATATGTGAATGAAATCAGTCAAAACGATTATGATGACCTCTGTGAAATTTCTAGGAAAACTTATCAGAAGTATTTTTTGATGGAGGCTTATCTTAAAAAAATGAAGGCCTTGATCGCTTAAAAAAATTGTGGGAGTTGGGTCCCAAATTCTTTCGGGAGAACCCCCGACCCTCCCGATTTCATCGGGATGCTTTGAACGAAATAAACCAGCTTCCAATCAAGTCACTTATCCCCCTTAATTAGCGCTATGAGCTTCTTTCTACTTTTCCAAGACTTCAGGGTTCTTTCCCTTAAATAGGCTTAACTCTTATCCGGATATTCCTCTGAATATATCAATTTCCAGTCTTTGGCTCGTGAAGTAAAACCGCTGTGATCTGAAAGATGCTTTCGGATCCGCTCTTCCAACTCTTCACAGGTATGCTCAATGTAAAATTTACCCAGGTGGGTTGATTGCAGGATGTAAAAGTGGCAGGACAAAAAACAAAAAAATCCCGAAGTTTCGGGATGATTGTGGGAGTTGAGGGATTCGAACCCCCGACCCTCTGCTTGTAAGGCAGATGCTCTGAACCAGCTGAGCTAAACTCCCAATAAGGCAAAATGGACTCTGACTTCTCAATGTCCTAAATAATGTGGGAGTTGAGGGATTCGAACCCCCGACCCTCTGCTTGTAAGGCAGATGCTCTGAACCAGCTGAGCTAAACTCCCGTTGCGTCTCAAACGGATTGCAAAGGTAATTTCTATTTCCTTTTAGCCAAATTTATTTTCCGCCATTTCACCTAAGCCATTGACAATGAGTTGAAATATTTTCGGAGAAGTAAACAAAGCGGGAAAATCAGTTCCCACTTTGCTGAAAATTTTATATATCAAACTTAATTCCCTGCGCTAGCGGCAGTGTAGTCGAATAATTAATCGTATTCGTTTGTCGTCTCATATAGGCCTTCCAAGCATCAGAACCTGATTCTCTTCCTCCACCAGTTTCTTTCTCTCCTCCGAAAGCTCCACCAATCTCAGCGCCAGATGTTCCGATATTTACATTTGCGATACCGCAATCTGAACCTGACACGGCAAGAAAAGCCTCTGCCTCTCGCATATTCATCGTCATGATTGCAGAAGATAGTCCCTGCGGAACTCCGTTCTGAAGCGCAATTGCATCTTCGATAGTCTCATATTTCATCAAATATAGAATTGGAGCAAAAGTCTCATGCTGTACAATCTCGTAGTGATTTTCGGCTTCAAAGATGGCTGGCTTAACATAACAACCCGACTCATAGCCTTCTCCACTTAATAAACCCCCTTCAACTACTGCTTTGCCTCCTTCAGCTTTTGCCTTTTCGATAGCAGCGAGATACATCGCTACAGCTGCTTCATCAATCACAGGGCCAACATGGTTTTTTTCATCCAGTGGATTACCTATTACTAATTTGGTATATGCAGCGGCCAAGCGTGATTTTACAGTTTCATACATAGAAGAATGAATAATTAGCCTTCTAGTACTCGTACATCGCTGACCTGCAGTTCCTACCGCTCCAAAAAGAGCTCCTCGGATCGCAATTTCCATATCTGCATTTTCAGTAATGATAATGGCATTATTTCCACCTAACTCTAACAATGACCTTCCAAGTCGCTCTCCAACTGCGCTACTAACCATTTTACCCATACGAGTAGAACCAGTCGCAGAAACCAAAGGCACTCGCTTGTCATGAGATAACAACTCCCCTACTTTATAATCTCCATTGATCAGGCAAGAGATTCCTTCCGGCATATTATGTTTCGCAAAAACTTCTGCAGCGATTAGCTGACAAGCCACTCCTGATAAGGGTGCTTTTTCTGAGGGCTTCCACACACAGACATCGCCACATACCCAAGCCAAAGCCGCATTCCAAGACCAAACAGCCACAGGAAAATTGAAGGCTGAAATCACTCCTACAATACCAAGTGCATGCCATTGCTCATACATCCGATGTCCTGGACGCTCTGAATGCATAGTCAAGCCATATAATTGCCTTGAAAGTCCAACAGCAAAATCACAGATATCTATCATTTCCTGAACCTCCCCCAAACCTTCTTGGTAGGATTTCCCCATTTCATAGGAAACCAATTTCCCTAGATCCGCTTTCTTTTCCCTAAGTGCATTACCGATCTCGCGTACAATTTCACCACGCTGTGGCGCAGGAACATTTCTCCAAGTTTGAAAAGCAGTTTGAGCTTGGCTGATAACAGCTTCATAGGTTTCTGCATTAGCTGCTTGCACTTTTCCAATCAAAGCTCCATCCGCTGGTGACATTGAATCTAAATATTCCCCTTTTGAATTTAGCCACTTTTGACCCGTGGAACTCCCTAGGTTTTCGGCTTTTAGTCCCAGATTATTAAGCGATTCTTTGATACCAAATTGATCTTTCATATAATTGTTCCTGTTTTTTTCTAATGTCAAAGTTAAAAAATTACTACGTAAGGCGCTTGACAAAACCCTAATCCTTTTTTAACAATCGACTAGGATTGACTTTTCTGAAACCTTTTTCAAGCTTATGCCCTGCATCTAGTTTATAAATGATGTTAAATCTTATATTCCCAGTATTTACTGCCTGATCAAATGGCCCAATGTTAATCAGGTTCAGGTTTTTGTAGACTGCATTGGCATTGATAGAAAACTTTCGATTGTGATACCCTATAAATCCCCTGACAAAATAAGTTGGAACTGTCCCCCATTTCTTCTGCTCAATCGAGTTTTCCCATTCTCCATAACCTACACTTAAATTGACTGAACCTACTGCCGTTACAAAAAAACCTTTGCCAAAGACTAAGGTTGCTGCAGCCCCTGCATTTGGACCAAATTGAAAATAACTCGAACGCTTAAAATTTAAAACATCAAGATTCTCGCTGGAAGGAAGTAAAAGTGAGTCGCCTTTCATTTCTCCCCCATAAACCTCGACGCCAATGAAAGGTGAAAAAGCAGACTTCTTTTGAATTGCTGCCTGGTTAAATGAAGCTCCTAAGGAGATCTGCTCTCCTCGAAATAAATAATTGAAATTAATTCCAATAGAATTTAACCTCATATCCTCTCTCAAATAATCTTCCGAAGGGTTTTTCAGATATTCCTTTTGAATGGAGTAACCCCCGTAAAACTGCCCGAAAAAATCTAAAATCATTCTTCTGGAATAAATATGTGACTGAAGGTCTAGAAATCTCGGCCAATCCTGGTTGCGATTAGGATTCAAAAACCTAACGGGAAACGCAAGATTCAGTGTAAAATTCTCATAGGTAAAGCCTACACCAAGATTTAATCCTGAGTTTGGCTCAAACACATAGCGCCAATTCTCTTCGGGTACTCTTACTACAAAATTGGTAAACTTGCGAGAAAGGTAAAGCCTGAGATTTATTTTCTCTGGATGTTGCGTTACATAAGCCGTATCAAAAGTGGGCTTTGAAGTCTGACCATGAATCCTGAAAGCAACGAGCAGAAAAATGACTAAAAAGAAGTTTTTGCAAAAGCTCATCCAATAGGATTAATGATTATCTGATATACATGAAAATTGAGGATAAATGTGAATAAAAAAAAATCCGGATCGTGATCCGGATTTTTTTTAAACAGTTGGAGTTCGAAAAGTAATTTTAAAATTAACTATCAAAAAACAGCGTATTGTTTAAAAGTAGTTTAATCACCTAAATTAATTTAAGACTTATCTTGATCATTACAAGCGATTTAGCTCTTTTTTTTTTGAAAAAAGAAACTTCCTATTGCTAAGAGTACAATTTTTAGAATATTTGATGCGCACCTAGAAAATGTTTTTTTTAAAGTCAAATCATGGTCTCCATAATTATCCCTTGTTTTAACCAGGAAAAATACCTTGAAGAAACGGTTTTGTCCGCTTTGAAATCTACTTATAAGTCTATCGAAATCATTATTGTAAATGATGGATCCACGGATGGAAGTAAAGAAATAGCGGAGAAATTGGCAACGCGACATATCGAAGTTAAAATCATTAATCAACAGAATAAAGGCGTTGCAGTGGCTCGAAATCGTGGAATTGAAGCAGCAAATGGAATATTTATTTTGTGCTTGGATGGGGACGATCTGATTTCAGATAATTATATAAAAGAAGCTGCGCCTATTCTCATGCACAAGCACGAGGTAAAAGTGATCTATTGCAAGGCGATAAAATTCAATGAAAAAAAGAAAAAGCCTTGGAGGCTTAAGTCATTTAGCCGCTATTCTTTGGCGAGAGACAACATGATTTTTGTATCAGCCCTCTTTCGGAAATCTGATTGGGAAGCTTGTGGGGGATTTTCTGAGGATATGCACTATGGCCGCGAAGACTGGGAGTTTTGGATTAAAATGCTAAAAACTGAAGGAGAAGTAATTCAGTTGCCATTTGTTGGCTTTTTATATAGGCTTACCCCTACTAGTAAGCGAAAGAAAACCGGTACAAATGAGAAAAAAAGAGCTAGGATCGCCTACTTAAATTCTAAACATCGAGATTTCTTTGAACGTGAGCTGAACGGTCCCTTAAGATTTCAGCGAACTTGGTCCAAACCATATAATTCCCTATTGAAGCTTTTAGGAAAACTGTAATCCCTGTTTTTACCATCCAAACTAATTGGAACTCAAATGAAGATTAGAACACTTGATCTTTCAACAAAAGGAAAAGAGAAATTAAAATTTGAATAATTGGTTACTTTTGAAACAAAATAATATTTCCAGCAATTTATTTTATTTGCCGAAATACCAACCCAAACAAGAACATGTCAAGCCGCTCCTTGAAATCTGCATTTAAATCTTTCTGGAAGCAGCTTCGCTTTAATTTAAGTGCCTCAGACAGCCCATTGTTCCAATTTTACTATAAAAATCTCTACACCCCCAAGAAAGGAAGTTTGGCTGATTTTTTGTCCCAGTACTCTTTATCAAAAACCGGGAATTTTTTCGTAATTCAAATTGGAGCAAACGACGGTATCACTAATGACCCCATCCATAAATTCATCAAAAGAGATGGTTGGAAAGGAGTGCTTCTAGAGCCTCAACCTGATGTTTTTAAAAATGAACTTTCAAAGATTTATCATAAAAACAAAGGAATACACCCCATTTGTGCAGCGATAGGAAGAGAAGATGGATTCCAGAAATTGTATAAAATAGGATTCTGCAATATGAGATGGGCTACTGGTTTAGCGTCATTCTCTTTAGAGAAAATTCAGTTAGCTTTTAAAAATGGGGTCGTTGAAAAAAATTGTCAGAAACTTGGCATTGCAATTCCAGCGCGTCCTGATGCCCAAATAAGATTTGAAAATGTAGCGGTGATTTCTCCTGAAACACTACTAATGAACTATTCAATTTCTAAAATAGACTTGCTTCAGATTGATGCAGAAGGCTATGACTTGGAAGTAATTCGGATCTTTGAAATCCCGAAAACGAACCCACAAGCCATTATTTTTGAGAATGAGAATTTGAATTCTGAAGATTTGAACACCTGTTATGAATTTTTAAAAGCAAACAATTATTCACTCGCCAAATTCGGCAGAGACACGCTAGCTCTAAAAAATCCAACAAATCAGCTCAGGAGATTTTTCACAGAAAACAAATTGTAATCTGTGGATCAAATCTTATCCATCCCCTTCCAAAATTTCACAAAGTAATACTTTAAAGGATTAGAATATTTCAATTGCTTCCAGGGTCTGCTTGCGTGGGGTCTGTGCCAAACCGGAGCATCCATCAACACATAATTCTCAAAGTCTAGCTCAATTGCCTTTCTTGATATAAAAGTATCATACCAATCCTTTGCCGCATCAAGCTCAGTAAAATCAAATTTCCCCAAAAATTCTGTGGAAAAAAGCGTGCAGCAGAAACTCAGGCTTCGATTAGTCTTAATAATCTTATCCTTTACCCCTTTGAATTTCAGATAAGGAAAATTCACAGCTCCTCCATCATCCACGGTCACAGAACCTACCAATCCAGTCTTAGGATTATTTTCGGCAAAATTTAAAAGCTCTTTAATGGTGTCTATTTGTATCACTACATCGGATTCGATTACCAAAAGAGGGATTTTTGCCTCCATCGCTACTTTTTGAGCATGCTGTAAGACCAATTTGTAATTTGGAGAAGGATGATCTGTCAAATCCTCCAGATGAATTAGCTCAAAACCGATTTCAGTTTTACTTAGCTCAAGTTGGGCTTTGGTTTCCTCAGTACTGAAATCGTTAAAAATAATGTGGCGATGAGAAATGGACGAAGCAGCTATTGCTCTAGCCGTATCTAGTGTAGTTTCAATCGAGTTTTTTACTGGTGTGATTACTAGTACTTCTGCCATCAAAATATTTTTTTCAAAAGTAGGGCTTTCCCTGCAAGGCAAAAAATAACCCCGAGCAAGCCGGGGTTATACTTTGGTTAGGCTAAATCGCCTAATGCTTTTTTCATTCGTTTTAAGGCTTCTACTAATTCTTCGTCAGCCGCTGCATAGGATAGTCTAATGCAATTTGGAGCCCCAAAGGCTCCACCTGTTACTAAAGAGACATTGGCTATGTCGAGCAAGTATAGGCAAAGATCATCTGCATCTTTTACAGTATGTCCATGAGCTGATTTACCAAAGAAAGCCGTCACATCTGGGAAGAAGTAAAATGCTCCTTCCGGAACATGAGTTTTGATTCCTGGAATATCCTGTAATAAATCCAAAACTAGTGTTCTTCTTCTCAAATACGCATCAGCCATTTCTTTTGAAGGGGTCTGATCGCCTATGATACCTGCCAAAGCTGCACGCTGCGCGATACCGGTGCCTCCTGAGGTAAATTGACCTTGCATTTTTTCAACTGCTTTGGCAATGAATAAAGGCGCGCAGATGTATCCAACTCTCCAGCCGGTCATAGCGTAACCTTTAGAGAATCCATTGACTGTAATAGTCTGGTCGAACATACCGGGAAAAGAAGCGATGCTGTAATTTTTCCCAGCAAAATTGATCAACTCATAGATCTCATCCGCAATCACCATCACGTTTTCATGGTTCTTTATTACGGCGGCAATTGCCTCAAGTTCAGCTTTGCTGAAAACAGAGCCGGTAGGATTACATGGTGAAGAATAGATTACTGCCTTGGTGCGAGGAGTTATTGCAGCCTCTAATTGCGAAGCTGTAGCTTTAAAGTTATTTTCTAAATTCCCTTCAATCAATATCGGAACTCCACCGGCCAATTTGATGATCTCGGCATAGCTAACCCAATACGGAGAAAAAATCACCACTTCATCTCCTTCATTGATCATGCACATGAAGACATTCGCGATGGAATGCTTGGCGCCTGTTGAGACTACAATATTTTCTGCTTTGGCATCTGCGATTTGATTCTCATCGCGAAGTTTCTTTGCAATCGCCTCTCGCAAATCCTGATAACCAGCCACCGGAGGATAAGAAAAGTATTTTCCCTCGTCAATTGCAGCTTTTGCAGCCTCCTGAATGTGTTTGGGAGTTTTGAAGTCTGGCTCGCCTAGACTTAAACTGATGATGTCAATTCCTTGGGATTTCAATTCTCTGGCTTTCTTCGCCATTGCAAGAGTCGCTGACTCTTCCATATTGATTATCCGATCCGATAAAATAGAATTCATTTTTTGATAGATTTTTTTACAAAGTCCTCAAAAATAGAGAGAAGATTATAAAATCTAAACAATCTGTGCCTTTTGATCGCGAAATGTTATTTTTGAACAAAATACTCCAAAGTAAATTGCGTTTTTATAACACATGAGTCGATTTTATATTCTTATTATTTTATTCTGCCTGATCAGCGGCTTGGTGAGCGCACAAAAAAATAGCGAAAAGCCTAAAGTTGACCCGGATTCCTCAGGAGTAGTCAACTCCATGATACTTCCCACTTCCATGCCACTGCTTTTGTTTGATGACTCGAACTTAAAGGAGGAGAAAAAGGAAAAGAAGAAAAAGGCCAAAAAGAATATCTGGTTTGGGATCAAAACAAAAAAATCATACACCAGACGAGAACTTCGTGGTCAAGAGATCATTGAGTTTTTCAACTATACTGATGCCAGTAGAAAACCTGACCCTTACATCAGAGATGTTTTTTGGTTTGATCAATCTGAGCGAGAAATCAAAAAATCTGGCTATGAAGTAGGTAAAGGCTATCTACTTCACGGTCCATATGAGCGGATAATCAATGAGGTATTAGTGGAAAGTGGCATGTATTATTATGGAACCAAGCATCGGACCTGGATGCTATATGACTCCAAGAACATCCTTCAAGATAAAAATCGCTATACCGAAGGTTGGCCTCGTGAATCACGGATTTCATATCATGAGCGCACGACCAATGTGATCGAAGAAATCATTCCCATGCAATATGGACTTGAAGAAGGGAATTATTTTTACTTCTATGAAGACAAACAAATCGCTGTAACGGGTGAATATGAGTACGGCGAAAAAGTAGGCCTTTGGACTGAATATTGGGATTTAAACAATACGAAAGCTATTCGGAAACGGGAAATTAAATATCAGGAAGCCGCTTATACCAAAAATTTCCGCCCCTATATACGTGCTGAATGGGATAAGGACGGAAACTTGATTTACAGAAAAGATAACTAGTCTTTACTTCGAAACTTGAATTGCTGACCTCCTACAGAGGCCTCATACATCAATCCACCCTTTGTTCGAGTAAATACTGCCACTCCATCCACGTATTTAGCATTTAAGGACGCCCCGGAAGCGGCGGCAACGGCTGATACCTGCGCTGACATTTCTATTTTATTTTCTCTAAATCGGTCAAATGCTTTTTTGTCTTCAAAGAAAACAACCTCACTATACACTTGTC
>JBLGAM010000069.1:0-17072 GCA_047612305.1 Planctomycetota bacterium
ACAAGGGTTTGGATGGTTTGTTCTAACTATGGGACTTTACATTATCACTAAAGAGTTGATGGCAATTTAATAGCAATGCATGAAAGAATACATTCAGATAATTGCAGACGGGTACTTTGGTTATTGGGACTATCTCAAGAATGAAATACTTAACCCTTCTTGGTATAATTACTTTTATTGGCTGATAGGACTCTCAATCTTAGTTTGGAGCTTGGAATTGATTTTTCCTTGGAGAAAGAGATCAACAGCTTTCCGAAAAGACTTCTGGTTGGATGCATTTTATATGTTTTTCAATTTCTTCCTTTTTTCTTTAATCGTTTATAATTCACTCTCTAATGTGTTTGTAGAATTATTTAAGGACGCTTTAGGCCTATTTGGAATTCAAAATTCAGTGGCGATTACCTTGTCAGAATGGCCTATATGGGCACAGTTCCTGCTAATGTTGGTGATAGCAGATTTTATCCAGTGGAATATCCATCGATTGCTACATAGAAGTTCTTTCTTATGGGAATTTCATAAAGTGCATCACTCGGTATTGGAGATGGGTTTTGCTGCACATTTGCGGTTCCATTGGATGGAGACGATTATTTATAAATCTATCCAATACATTCCATTGGCGATGATTGGTTTTGGGTTAGATGATTTCTTCCTTTTGCACATCTTCACGATTGCAATAGGTCACCTCAATCATGCGAATATCAACCTGACTTACGGGCCGTTGAAATATATTCTAAACAACCCAGTAATGCACACATGGCACCATGCAAAAAAGCTTCCAAAAGGTAGTTATGGAGTAAATTATGGGTTAACTCTAAGCATCTGGGATTATCTTTTTGGGACAGCATACATTCCCAACTCAGGTAGAGATGAACCTTTAGGATTTGATAAAATTGAAGAATTTCCAAAAACATTTTGGGCACAAATCACCTATCCATGGTCAAGAAAGAAGTCAAAGTAGCTAAAAACCCTTTGAATAATTGGGTCTTGGTATTGATCATGTGTGGTTGGTTAGGTCTAGCTCCTTTTTTTCCTGAGCCACATATCTGGGGGAAAATCAAATGGGTTGTGGGTGGTGCCAATGGAATGAAATTAATCGATTGGGGAGATCTTATTCTTCATGGATTTCCTTGGGTTTTATTGTTCAGGTTGATCGTTCTTAAACTTAAAAATAAATCATCAAGGGCCTAATTGAGTGACATTTATTACTGTTTTGGAATGCATCTGAGTTTAATTTTGGGTAAATCTAAAAAACGAAACGATGTTTAATTTCTTCAAAACAACTCCGAAAAAGCACCAAGATATTCCTTCCGGTGAATTCAATGATTTAGTGATTCAAGCTAATACTGTGGTGATTGATGTCCGGTCCACAGGTGAGTTTTCAAGTGGAAAAATAAGAGGTGCTAGAAATGTTGATATTATGTCAAGCTTATTTGCTAACTCGGTAAAAAACCTACCGAAGGATAAGACCTACTTGCTCTATTGTAGAAGCGGTAATCGAAGTTCACAAGCTTGCGAGGTTATGGAGAATCTAGGCTTTGAACATTTAAAAAACTTAAAAGGTGGGTTTGGCAGTTGGCCGTTTGAGACGGTCTAAGCTATTTGTAATGGGATGAAAAATTTTTCGCCCTTACTTTTTTATATAATAACTTTATCGCTTGGAGATTTTGTTCAACCCGATTCCTCGTTGCATTCTAGACTTAAACGTATCCATCTCCTCAGGACCTTTTTTCTTGTGTTTGGTTTTCCTGCCTTGGACTCTTGCTCGCCACATTTTAAATGAGCTCAGCTTCATTGTTTTCCTCATTAGTTGAATGACATCAGATTCAGCTAGTCCAAATTGAGCTTCGATTGCATCAAAAGGTGTCCGGTCTTCCCAGGCCATTTCTACCACTCGATCTTCCTCTTCGACAGTCAGCGTCTGTGTTTTTTTCATAGTTATAAAACTTTGGTAAGTTCCTAAAGTTTATAATGTGTGCAAAAAATCTCAATCGTCTGGTTTAAAAGAGATGTAAGAGGAGTGGATCATCCTCCAATAGAAAATGCAATTGCTGCTGGTTACCCTCTGATCTTGATATATGTGTTTGAGCCTTCGCTGATTGCCGCCCCTCAAAGTGATCTTCGTCATTGGCGTTTTGTATGGGAAAGTCTTTCAGACTTGAATGAGCAGATTAGGTCTTATTCAGGAGAAGTGGAGATTTTGTTTGGAGAAGTTCCTGAAATACTAGAAAGGCTGTGTTCGGTTTTTGATGTCCAGGGAATGTATTCTCATCAGGAATCCGGGATTGACATTACTTTTAAAAGGGATCTTGAAGTCAAGCAAATTCTTTTTAAAAAGAATATTCCATGGAATGAATATCAACAGCAGGGAGTAAAGCGAGGTAGGAAAAACCGATCGAATTGGGTTCAAGATTGGTTTGCTTATGTTAAAGGACCGATACAGCCTGTAAATTGGGGAAAAGCTACTTTTCAAGAACTTCCAAAGGATATTAGTACAGCGTTTACGTTGCCTGAGTTTACTTCGGTATGGAGCGCAAAAAACCCTTTATTTCAACCTGGAGGCAGTACTTCTGGGAATAAATACTTGAAGACTTTTCTCTTGGAGCGGCATCGAACCTACAGTAAACACATCAGCAAGCCTGAACTAAGTAGAAAAAGCTGCAGTCGTCTGTCTCCTTATTTGGCTTGGGGTTGTTTATCGATCCGGCAAGTTTATCAGCAATCAGATCAGGCTTTGAAGTCAGGAGTCGCTTCAAAATCGATTTCTAATTTTATGGAGCGATTGCGATGGCATTGTCATTTTATTCAAAAGTTTGAAATGGAAAGCAGCATGGAGTATAACTCCATCAATCGAGGCTTTGAAAAATTCAAAACTATACCTAATCAATCTCTGATTCTAGCATGGCAAAAAGGTGCTACCGGCTATCCTTTGGTAGATGCTTGTATGCGTTGTTTAATAGGAACAGGGTATTTGAATTTTAGAATGAGGGCTATGCTGGTCTCTTTTCTGACCCATCACCTGAGACAAAATTGGCAAACTGGAGCAGACCATTTGGCAAGGGTGTTTTTAGATTTTGAGCCAGGTATTCATTATCCACAGTTGCAAATGCAAGCAGGAGTGACAGGGATCAATACAGTGAGAATTTATAATCCAGTAAAACAATCACAAGATCATGATCCTGAAGGAGTATTCATTAAAAAGTGGATTCCTGAGCTCACAGCAATCCCTAATTCCTTGATTCATGAACCTTGGAATCTTACAGAAATGGAAAAATCTATTTATACAATCCGATTGGGTGAAACCTATCCATATCCAATTGTTTCACCATTGACTGCTGCAAGTGAGGCAAGGAATATAATCTGGGCGGCCCAAGAAGATCCTGAGGTAAAAAAAGAATCTAGGGGTATTCTAGCTAGACATACTTTGGCTAAAAGATTGAAATAATACTATGAAAAAAGACCAACTACCAACGAAAATGTGTCCCGTTTGTCAAAGACCTTTTACCTGGAGAAAGAAATGGGAAAAAAACTGGGAATCAGTAAAATATTGTTCGAAACGATGTAGTGGCAATGCAAAGAAATAAAACTTATCCTCGATAGACCATTATATACCAAGATAACCAGATTGCTAATGGTAAAAAATAGCTCACTAATGTAACCATAATAGACTCTTTAAAGGATCTTCGGCTGATCATGTGGAATCCATACACCCAAAATACTCCGTAGATCACTTCAAAAATATTAAGCGTGGCTAGCGCATAGTGGTATTGCTTTGCAATATTTTCGGGGCCTAAAAGTTGAAGTACCGAAAAAGCGCGGTATTCATCTATTTCTATAAAGGTCGCGCCTGAGTCAGGAGCCAGAAATACAAATAGACGAATCAGTTCTGGTAATGCGAAGATGATTTCTGAAATCATAGCAAATTGCCAAAGCTCACGGTAGGGAACTTTGTAGCCGACCATAAATGCTCCTAACCAAAATAAAAAGGCGATCACGGTGAATTTCCAAAGAAGCGAAAAAGGAGTCCAGATGTAATTGGCAAGGTTGAATAAATGGAAAATCATAAAATCCCCTTTTGCCTCAAGATTTTCAAAGTCAGGAATCGTTTCCAAAATAAAAGTATTCGTCAGGTACCTGATCAAAAGAAATAAAAGGACTAGAAATAAAAAATAGAATCGTTTGTCGAAATCAATTAGATCTTTTAGACGTTGTCCATCTGGAGAAAGCGGTTTAGCCATTTTTAAAATGAATCTTGATCAAATCTAAAATTTTGTTTGAGAATACCCCTAATTTTGAGTTCGAATAGCAAAAATAGTATGCGATTAATACCTGCGTGGTTTTTAGTAATTTTCATTTTTATTGGGCTTGGAACAAAATCCATTGCTCAAGTGGCATCGCAAGATTCCTCTTTCTTCCAGCCTTCTAAATACTTGCTTTTGGATAGGGGGCTTCAATATCGGATCACCAAATCGATCAATAGCATGTATGATTTCAATTTCCCTGTTGCAGAACGGGATTTTGCAGTCATTGCAATTCAATATCCGGAACATCCCCTCCCATATTTCTTGGTAGCCCTTGGTTATTGGTGGCGTATTGAAATTGATGTGACTAAAGAAACCTATGACAAGGCTTTTATTAAATATTTGGATCGGGCCATAGAAAAGGCCCAGGTAATGTACGATGCTGATAAGACCAACAAAGAGGCTGCATTCTTTTTGGCGGCGGGATACGGTTTTCAAGGAAGATTATACTCTGAGCGAAAGAGCTGGACGAAAGCCGCATGGGCAGGAAGAAATGCGCTGAAATACATGGAGTTGAGTAGGGGTGAGGAAGAATTTAATCCTGAATTGCTATTAGGGGACGCTCTTTTCAACTATTTTTCAGTTTGGATTCCAGAGAATTATCCACTTCTTAAGCCTGTAATGGCACTTTTCCCTAAAGGAAATAAGCAGTTGGGATTACAGCAACTGGAAGAAGTCGCAACAAATGCTTTTTATACTAGAGTAGAAGCTCAATATTTTCTTTTTAGACTATACGCCTCAGAAGAAAAGAAACCCAATGAAGCACTTCAAATCTCAGAATATTTGCATACCAAGTTTCCAAATAATCCCTATTTCCACCGATCCTATGCAAGGCACCTATACACAGTAGGTAGGTGGAATGAATCGGTAACGCAGTCATTGGATATTTTGGATCGAATTGATGCAAAGCAAACAGGCTATGAATCTAATAGTGGACGCTATGCTGCTTTTTATATTGCCCAATTTCACGATCGGGTAAATGATCAAATAGAGGCAAAAAAGTATTATCTCAAGACTATTTCCTACGGTGAAGAGTCGGAATCGCAGGAGAGTGGCTATTACTTGCATTCACTTGTGCAGCTTGGGATTATTGCCATAGATGAAGGAAATAAACAATTGGCCAAGAATTATTTTAAGAAAGTAAAGAAATATGCTAAGCGAAAACACCCTTCGCATGAGGCTGCAAGGCAATATTTAAAAAAGAATAAACTTTAAATCAATTTCAGTCGTTTTAAAAAAGTGTTAACAGGAGAATATTTGAATTTTTCTGAGCTTAGAAGGTATTTTAAAGTGAATCTTTGCCCAAATGCCCATATGAGTTTATAAAATTTTGATTTTCCGGTTATAAAATCTGATGAATGATTAAAAATAATCATCAATTATATTAAATTTGCACAATATAAAATTTTGTCAATGCAAGAGATCATGGATAGTAACTTAAGAATAAAATTCGACAAGATAGATCGGAGGATTCTAGAGATCCTGCAGGCCAATGCAAAAATTACTAATGCACAGCTTTCGAAAGATATTGGATTATCTCCGGCACCTACTTTAGAGCGAGTTAAGAAATTGGAGCAATCTGGTATCATAAAAAGTTATCATGCGAAACTAGATCCTGAGAAAATTGGATTGGGTGTTAGCACGTTCGTTTTGGTAAGTCTTATTGGACATAATAAAGGTAATATCGACGCCTTTATGAAGGAAATCCATTTGATTGCTGAAGTGATTGAATGTCACCATATTACTGGTACGGGTGATTTTATTTTAAAAATTATCGCAAAGGATATCATGGCTTATCAAAAGCTTATGCTTGAGAAGGTATCTGAGATCAAGGAAGTAGACTCCATGCAATCCATGGTAATTCTATCTACTTTTAAAGATTCTAAAGTGATGCCAATCCCCGCTTGATAATCCAAAAATCAAATTCAGGGTGGCTATTGTCACCCTTTTTTTTTGAGAAAGAATGAAAGAAAACCCCTGGAATACTAAGAAAACCATTCTAGTCTATGAGAATCCGTGGATCAAGGTTGAAGAAAATCAAATAATAAATCCAGCAGGTAAAGATGGGATTTATGGAACTGTTCATTTTAAGAATAGAGCTATGGCAATTATCCCCATTGACAAAAATGGTGATACTTGGCTTATTGGCCAATTCCGATATGCTCTCAATGAATATTCTTGGGAGATCCCTATGGGAGGAGGACTTATTGGTTCAGATTTTTTAGAAAGTGCAAAGCGGGAATTGAAAGAAGAAACTGGCCTGATGGCTGATAAATGGACAGAACTTTTGAAGATTCACACTTCTAATTCCGTGACCGATGAAGTAGGAGTAGTCTATCTAGCAGAAGACCTTACCCAAGGAGAGACGGAATTTGAAGAAACTGAAATCCTCCAAATAAGGAAATTGCCATTCAAAGAAGCTTTGGAGATGGTCATGTCCGGAGAAATCACGGATAGTATAAGTTTAGCAGGAATATTAAAAGCAGCACGGGTGCTGGGATATTAGATGACGATTAAGGATCATTTTAAAATTACTTTTAGGTTAGCCTTACCGGTGGTGCTTAGCCAATTGGGACAAGTTTCAGTCGGGGTAGCGGATAGCATGATGGTAGGAAGACTTGGAGCTGTCGAACTCGCTGCTGCCTCATTAGCTAATAGTATCTTTTTTGTTTTGCTGATGTTCGGAATGGGCATTTCTATGGGTATTACGCCCTTGGTATCCATAGCAGAAGGAAAAGGTAAAATGAAGCGGATTTCCTCCTTATTTCAACATGGTCTATGGATCAACATAGTTACAGCAATCCTTTTAATATTGATTATCCTGATGCTTTCCCAAGGCCTTCATTTCTTGGATCAGCCTAAGGAGGTGGTTCAGATTACGATTCCGTATCTGCTGATCATTACCGCTTCCATGCTTCCATTTATGATTTTTCAAACCTTCAAGCAGTTTGCTGAAGGTTTGTCTCAGACCAAGCAGGCAATGTATGTGACCATTTTTTGCAACTTGGTCAACATCTTTTTGAACTGGGTATTGATTTATGGTAAGTTAGGAGCACCAGAGCTTGGTTTGAATGGGGCGGGTATAGCAACCTTGATTTCAAGGGTTTTAATGCCGATTATGATGGGTTGGTATGTGATCCGTTCCAAACGTTACCGTCAGTTTGATTTACAGTTAGGGATAAAAAAACTTCGTTTTTTCATGATCAATCGAATCTTGAAAATTGGACTACCGACTGGATTTCAATACATTTTTGAAGTAAGTGCATTTAGTGCAGCGGCAATAATGATGGGTTGGATTGGCGTGAATGCCCTTGCAGGACACCAGATCGCATTAAACCTTGCCTCTATTAGTTATATGATGGCCGCAGGCTTAAGTACTGCAGGAATGATTCGAGTAAGTAATCAAATCGGCAAAGGAAATCAGAAAGCCATGCGAGAATCGGGAATGGTAGTCTTTGGGATGGTCTTGGTGTTTATGTTTACCTGTGCTGTGATTTTCGTAGTCTTCAGATATACTCTTCCAACGTTTTATATAGATGATACGGAAGTCATTCAGATTTCGGCCTCCCTGCTGGTAATTGCAGGATTATTTCAGCTTTCAGATGGGGTGCAGGTGGTTGGACTTGGAGTCTTGCGAGGCATGGAAGATGTTAAGTTTCCCACCATTATCACATTGATCGCTTATTGGGTATTAGGCCTTCCGTTGGGTTATTTTCTTGCTTTTGAACTGGAAATGGGCGCCGAGGGAATCTGGTACGGATTATTGATTGGATTAAGCATTACTGCGGTGGTGCTTTTCTTTAGGTTCAACATGCTTAGTAAAAAGCCAATTGGAAAAGTTTAAAAACTTTAAACTAGCTACCATAACTATAATTCTGCTTTACTTTTCTTCTTTATGCCTCTATATTCCGTAAAAATTATCCTCTTAAAATGAAAAAATCACTGCTTCTTTTTGCCTTTCTTTTCACTTCTATACTAAGCCAATCGCAAGATCTGGCAGTTCTAACTCAGCGTGCTCAAGCTGATGTAATTGATTCTTGGCTGGATGACAGGATTACCAATTTACTGCCTCAGCTGATGACTGAGACAGGAATTGACATGTGGGTAGTCATGTCTAGGGAATACAATGAGGACCCGGTGATCAAAACACTTTTGCCAGCAACTTGGATGGCAGCACGTCGGAGAACTATTCTGGTGATGTACCAGGCTGCTCCTAATGCCACTGTTGAAACTTATGCCGTAGCTCGCTATGACGTGGGTAAGGCTTTTAAAAGAGCTTGGAATCCAGAAGCACAACCTGATCAATGGGATGCTTTGATGAAGCTGATTTCCGAGAAAAGTCCAAAGAAAATCGGATTAAACTATGCAAAAGATTACGGTCATGCTGATGGATTGACTCAGAATGAATATCAGAACTTCATGGATTATCTTCCGACTAATCTGAAAGGGAATGTGACTTCAGCTCAAACGTTGGCAGTAAGATGGCTTGAAACTCGGACACCTGCAGAGATGGCGAGTTATAAGCATATCCAAGAAATTGCACATTTTATCATTCAGGAAGGGCTTTCAGAACGGGTGATTACTCCTGGTGTGACCACTACTGAAGATGTGGTCTGGTGGTACAGAGAGAAAATCAAAGAATTGAAGCTGGATACCTGGTTTCATCCTTCAGTAGATATTCAGCGAGCTGATCCAGCAAACAATGAGCAGAATCGGAATTTTGCTACCAAAGCTGCTGAAACAACCATTTTACCAGGGGATTTACTTCACATCGATTTTGGGATTACCTATTTGAGGTTGAATACGGATACTCAGGAGCTTGCTTACGTGCTTAAGGCTGGTGAGACTGAAGTTCCTAAATACCTTCAAGAAGCATTTAAGTCTGGAAATCGTGTTCAAGATCTATTAACTCAAAACTACATTACCGGGAGAACAGGTAATGAGATCCTTCGAGAAACACGGAAAATGATGGATGCTGAAGGGTTGAGGGGAAGCATTTACACGCACCCACTTGGATTCTACGGACACTCGGCTGGACCAACTATAGGGATGTGGGATAATCAAGGTGATACCAAAGGCGCTGGAGATTTTCCACTTCATGCGATGACCGGTTACGCAATCGAATTGAATGCGGTCGTATTTGTTAAGGAGTGGAGCAAGGATGTTCGCATTATGCTTGAGGAGGGAGCGTTGTTTGATGGGAAGAAAGTAATCTATTACAACGGTCGTCAAAAGTCAATTTTAGCTATCCCAAGGGTAAGCAATTATTTAGGATACTAAGAGAGGTGCATTTCTGACTTTCGATCTCTTTTCACAAAAAGCAGAGCCACGAAAGCCAGAAATGCAATTCCTCCACTGAATAAAAATACAAGTTTAAAGTTTTCTGGTTGATTATCGTAAAGAAAACCGGATACAATTGCACCTATCCCTATTCCGGCTTCTAAGAATATATACATCGTAGCAAGGGCTCGCCCTCTGAATTTGTCTAGGGATAGATCAATCACCCACGCTGCAGTCGTAGGGCTATACATTCCTACCGCTGATCCAAAAAGCACACCTGCACCCATTAGGGCAAGTTTGGTTTCAGCAAAAGCTATAGTGATCATGGCCAAAACCATAGTAATACTTGCTACACGCATCACGGGTACTCTTCCAAATCGGTCTGAGGTTTTACCCGCCAAAAGGCGAATTCCCAAAGAGGAAAGTGTAAAAACAGCAAAGAAGAGCCCCTTATTTTTTATTCCCAAGAATTCCGAGAAATCCGGAATAATAGTCAGCACTACACCGAAGGAAAAAACAGAAAGAAATAGAATTAGTGAGGGGATTAATACTCGCTTTTCAATAATCTCATCCTTTTTTAATCGAAATAGCTTTAATGTTAATTTCTCTTTTTCTTCAAGTGTTTCTTTCAATCGAATAAGAATCAAAATTGAGAAAATAGAAGTAAAGGCAGAAACGTAGAAAAGTGCATTTATTGGCCAGTAAGTAGCAATCCAGCCTCCAATCGCTGGTCCGGCAGCCATGCCCAAGGATCCAAAAAGGGATTGAATTCCCATGGCTTCGCCTCGTTTTTGAAAGGGAACGATGTCTGCAACATAAGCAGATATTCCTGTAGGAGTAAAACCGGCAGAAAAACCATGTGCAAATCTCAAAAAAAGAAATCCACCTACAAAGGTGAGTAATGGATACATCAAACTTACCACAAAGCAAACAGAGGCTCCAAAGATCATTACTGGAATTCGTCCGATTTTATCAGCAAGTTTCCCACTAAATGGGCGCGATAAGCCGGCCGAAAGGGTGAATAAAGCAATGATTAGCCCTTTGTATTCTTCTCCTCCGAGGCTACTGAGATAGTTTGGTAGCTCCGGAATTATCATATTAAAAGAAGAGAAAAAGAGAAAAGAGCTCAGGCAAAGTAAGAAAAAGTTAAGTGTGAAAAATTGTGGGATTAATCGCATATGGGTATACGAAAGTATGAAAAAAGGCCGGAGTAAAATCCGGCCTTTGTCGTTGGTTAGTCTTTGGTTACTTGTTCCTCGCTCTGGGCGAGTAGGTAGGCTTTCATAAATTCATTCAGGCCACCATCTAGTACACTTTGGGCGTCGGATGTTTCATGACCTGTACGATTGTCCTTAACCAATTTGTAAGGGTGCAACACATAGTTTCTGATCTGTGATCCGAAGTCCACACGTAGTTTGGAAGATTCGATTTTAGCAATTTCAGCATTTCGCTTTTCCAATTCCAGTTGATACAAGCGGGATTTCATCATTTGCATAGCTTTTTCACGGTTAGCAAGCTGAGAACGCTCGATCTGACAAACTACTACAATACCGGTAGGCTTGTGCGTCAGTTGAACCTTTGTCTCCACCTTGTTCACATTTTGCCCTCCGGCACCGCCAGATCGAGAAGTATGAAGTTCGATGTCTGCAGGATTGATGTCGATTTCAATGGTGTCATCGACTTGTGGATAGGCATATACTGAAGCAAAAGAAGTGTGTCTTCTTCCTCCGGAATCAAAAGGGGAGATTCGAACAAGTCGATGAACTCCAGTTTCCGACTTTAAGAAACCGAAAGCTAAAGGTCCTTCAAATTCCAAAGTACAAGATTTGATCCCTGCGACTTCTCCTTGTTGTACATCTACTTCTTTGACTTTATAGCCATTTTTCTCACCCCACATGATGTACATCCGCATGAGGATCGATGCCCAGTCGTTACTTTCTGTTCCGCCTGCCCCTGGATTAATCTCAAGAACTGCATTAAGCTGATCCTCCTCAGACGAAAGCATTTTTCTGAGTTCTAGCTCTTCTACAGCACTTTGGGCTTTCTTATATTCCGCTTTGATTTCATCTTCGGAGACTTCGTCAGCATTGTAAAATTCATACAATACATCAAGATCCTGAATGATTTGATCTAAGTTTTCAAAAGCGCCTGTCCAAGCTTTCCGGGCCTGAATTTGTTTCATTGTTCTTTCTGCCTCATCTGGATCGTTCCAAAATTCTGGCTGGGCCGAAATGGCCTCAAAGTCTTCGATTTCTACTTTCTTACGATCGTAGTCAAAGATACCTCCTCAAAGCCGATGTGCGGGCTTTCAAGTCTTTCAGTTGTTCTGAAGTCATCTGTCTAGGTTAAAATTTAAGCTGCAAAAGTCCGAAAAAAAATCTGGATATGCTATTTGAATTTATTAATCCATTTGCATCTGGATGATCTGGATTTTGTTTCGCCCCTCATTTTTAAAAGTTTTATAGCGCACTGGGAGTAATGCCAAGCCTGTTCCGATCAAAATCGCCGAGGTAATACCCACTCCTCGATCGATCGAGAAATTTTCGGTTTGATATATACTATTGATTGATTCTACACTAATTAAAATTACTCCAGCTCCTAAAATCAGCGCATTCAAATTTCTCAACGTTCGATTTCGTGGATCTTTGTTCTGAATATCAATCTCCATGATATTTTCGATTCGTAAGATGTTTTCACTGAGGTAGACAAAATCTTGATCAAGGCTAACGATTTTATCAGTGATAAAATAGCCAAGTTTATCACTTTTATAAGTGATGTTCTCTCCAGGATAAAAACGGATTTGAGATTTTTGATTTGCTCCGCGTTTTAGAAGTAAGAAGTCTCTTGATTGAGCAAATGTATTTTTGGTACCGAATAAAACCAGAAGAAGAAATAGGCTTACCGGGAGAATTCTATTTAATTTTTGAATTTTGGTTTTCGGAAAATATAAAGCAAGCCTCATGTTCAGTAACTTAGTTGAAGAACCTATCTTGGGTTTCATTAGGTGAAAATAACACTTTTGAGCTATGAATTTAGAAGGAATAGGTTTACTGGTAGTATTTATCTTTTCAACCGTTATTTGATCATGCAAGGATGAAAGTTGCATTCAAAACCTTTCTTATTTTTCACAAATTAAATAAGCAATTTTGCCATTAAAAAACGAACTGAGTTGCTAATAGCTCCTTGTAATTCTACTGTTTGGAATGAGGTGAATTAATCGATCAGATTTAAAAAAAAAGCGAGAAAAACTTCTCGCTTATATTTATTAAATTTTTACAACCCAATTATGGGTGTCTTCTATTTCCCCGTATTTGATTCCATCTAATTCTGAAAGAACTCGATACGAAAATGAGTCAGCGTCCTTTTCAGGAAGGATATAGTCAGTTCCATTAATATTTATCCGCTCGATATGTGCAATGGTAGCTGCTGTTCCAGTTCCAAAAGCCTCCTCAAGTGTGCCTGATTTTAAAGCAGTCTCTAGTTCGGAAATGGCCAAGAATCGTTCTTCAAGAGGTTCATCCCAATCTTTAGCAAGTTGGATCACAGAATCCCTTGTAATTCCTTTCAAAATAGTCCCTGTATTTGTTGGAGCAGTGATGAGTTTCCCATCAATCTTAAACATTACATTCATTGTACCACTTTCCTCGATGACGGTGTGGCTTTTTCCATCAGTCCATAAAAGCTGATCATAGCCTGCTTTTTGAGCTTGCATTGCTGGGTAAAGCGAAGCTGCATAATTACCAGAAGTTTTTGCGGCACCTGTCCCACCTGCTACTGCTCTGGTGTATTTAGTTTCCACTTTTACACTTACCGGCTTGCTATAGTAGTTCCCAACAGGGCAGGTAAAAATGATGAACTTGAATGTCTCAGAAGGTTTAACACCAATGTAATCATCCATGGCAAACATATAGGGGCGAACATAAAGCGATGAACCTTTTGCAGTAGGAACCCAATCTCTATCTAAATCAAGAAGTGTCAGTAATCCATTCATAAAAATTTCTTGAGGAATTTGCGGCATACACATCCGCTCAGCTGACTCATTTAGTCTTTTCCAATTAGCATCGCCTCTGAATAGTATCACTTCTTCATCTTCATTCTTATAAGCCTTCATCCCTTCAAATATGGATTGACCATAATGTAAGGTTGCATTGGCGGGATTTAGTGAAAGCGGCGCATATGGCTCAATCCTCAAATCAGTCCATTCTCCATTCTTGTAATCTGCGACAAACATGTGGTCACTTATCGTCTTCCCAAAGATAAGATTTGAAAAATCTGTAGTGGCAAGTTTGGAATTTTGCGTTTTTGAAATTGGGAAATCAAGTGCGGTTTTCATAAAATTGAAATTTGTTAGCTTTTCCTGCTAGGATAGAAATAATTAAATTCTTGGTCTCCAGGTAACTTCTTCTACATCTAGTTCAAGTGCCATTATTCGGCCTAAGACAAATAAGTAATCAGAAAGTCTATTCAAATACTGGATTACCAGGTCTGAAACAGGTTCGAATGAGGCCAGTTCTACAGAAATTCGTTCTGTTCTTCTGCAGACGGTTCGTGCTACATGACAAAATGATACTGCAGTATGACCACCTGGGAGAATAAAAGCTGTTAAGGGTGGGAGTTTAAGTTCCATCTGATCCATTTCATTTTCCAAGAGTTCAATATCTTCAGGATGTAAGTCGGGTTTTTTTACTTTATCCTTACCTGGAACTGTGGCCAAATCTGCTCCTATTGTAAATAACCTATCTTGAATTTCTTTTAGGATATCAGTACGATCTGCATTTACGGGTTGATCACGTAACAGACCGATGTAGGAATTAAGCTCATCTACTGTACCATAAGCATCTATCCGTAGGTCCGATTTTGGAACTCTTGTACCTCCTAATAGTGACGTGATTCCTTGATCGCCTGTCTTGGTGTATATTTTCATCTCCTCCTCCTTATGTCTTGGGACAAAAATAAGAATCTATTTTGATAAAGTGACTTCTTATACGCGCAGTGTATCTGCCCGACTTGGATTCTCATTTACGGTATCACTTTCAACCAATCCATCTCTCAGTCGTACGATTCGATGCGCGTAGTGAGCGATATCATCTTCGTGAGTCACCATGATAATTGTGTTTCCTTTTGCGTGGAGCTCATGAAAAAGTTCCATGATGTCGTAGGAAGTTTTAGAGTCCAAGTTACCTGTTGGTTCATCGGCAAGGATGATACTTGGGTCATTCACCAAAGCTCTGGCGATTGCAACCCGTTGCCTTTGACCTCCCGACAGTTCATTTGGTCTGTGCTTGGTTCGGTCACCTAGGCCTACATTAGAGAGTGCTTGGAATGCCCGTTCTTGGCGGTCTGCCTTACTAAAACCTGCATAAACAAGCGGAAGCGCTACATTGTCTAAGCAGCTAGCTCTCGGCAAAAGATTGAAAGTTTGGAATACAAATCCGATCTCTTTATTTCTGATCTCAGCCAATTCATTTTCACTCATGTTTGAGACATCCTTATTATTCAAAATATAGCTTCCAGAAGTAGGCGTATCCAAACATCCGATGATATTCATCAAGGTGGATTTGCCTGAACCAGAAGGGCCCATAAAAGCCACATATTCACCACGGTTGATATCGATGGTAACTGATTTCAAAGCTTCGATGACCTCAAAGCCCATTTTGTAGGTTTTGTTGATCTCGTGGGTTTCAATGATTTTGCTCATGGTGCCAAATTTTGGGATAAGTTAGTGGTTTAGTTTTTTATCGGTAAAAAGACCTATTTCAAATTACGTGAATGCTTTTCAATTGTTCCTATTTTTAAGGGCTAAAATCTCATCAGCTGTAAGCCACTCCTCCAATTGGATCAAGGCTTCTGCTGCATAATTGTCTAGTCCAATTGCTTCTGCAGCTTTAATTTTTTCCATCCAAATAATCGGGTCTCGATTGAATTCGGTAGCTGAATTGAGGATTTCATACTTGGCCAATGGATCTATGTTGACTAAGGCAGCACTGAGAATCAAAGGGGAGTAATAAGGATTGGCCGTTAATTCTTCTCCTAATCCCAACCAATCCATAAGCGAATTGACGGAGTTAATCGATTTCAAGTCTGGATTTTCAAGGTAGGGCATCAGCTTATTCTGAACACCGATTTTACTAGAAATGTAATTACCCAATTCCTTAACTTGGGCGGCTTGAAGACCATGGGATTTGTGTGTAATCAAGCGAATGGCTAAATCTGTTTTGAAATCACTTTCTGGAAAACCAGTCCAAGTTGTAAATAAGCTATTGGCAAGACTTTGATGAAAGGTGCTTATCAAAGTCAAGTACTTTGCTGTGATTGTTCCTTCTTCAGAAAGATATGCGGGAAGTGAAACTTCAAACTTTTCACGTAATTCAAGCGCTTTCTCTGGCATTCCTCCCAATCCAAAAATACTCCAATGATGTGATTGAAAAGCTTGAAAACCTTTTTCCTGTGCTACTTCAAGTTCTAATGCAGCTTTTTTGAAATCTAAGTTTTGAGCTAAAATCAACGTGGATAATTGAAGGTAATAACCCGCATCACCAGGGTTTCTGAAGGCGAGGCCATTCAAGTTTTTAACAGCATCAACTACTCTTCCAGCAGCCAGACTTCTGATAACCGCTGTTTCTTGCAGTTGCATTTGATAGCCTTCGAAAGTTTCACTGCTCGCCAAGCTGTCAATCATTTTTAGGTCTGAATCTGGATTTTTTTTCTTTTGTGAGGCGAAAAGATTTCGGTAGCCAGAATTGATGAGGATTTGGCTAGAGGAACTTTGAAGATCTTTTTCTATTCCGTTAGTCAAGTCCGCATTTGGTGTATTTCCAAGAAGGTTGGATGCTGCCAGTGAATTGATCCGAGCTATTAAATCGTTTGATTCAATGGTTTTTCCATCTGTATTTCCTGCTAATGTTTCTAAAGCCGAAAGGTTGGATATTAGGACCATATCTTGCCCTGTTGCATTTGCTAATAATTCAATAGCTTCATTTCTCTTATTGATCTTGGTGTAGAATAAAGCCAGATTATTAAGCAGTTTTGGATGGTTTGGAAAGTAGTTTAATCCTCTTTCTAAATAGTAAACCGATTCGAAAATGGCATTTTCAGCATGAAGCTGATCGCTGAGTAAGAGAATATTATCCACTTGAGGCGCTTCCGCAAAGCTTTCTTCCAAATGCTGCTTTGCCAAACTCGGTTGCTTTAGTTCTAAAAGCAAGTGTGCGGTAGCATGTTTTGCCTTTGGATTTCTACGGTATCGGATCCAAGCATTTTCATAGAGAATACTGGCTTCAAGTTTTTGATCGGTTTGGTAATAATAATCAGCCAAAACATTCGTCGTCATTGAATTTACTTGCACACTGATGATCGCATCGGAATAGGTGATCAATACCAACATAGTGATCAAGCCTCCAATACGTAAGTGATAATAGGGAAGTGCGAGTGGTTTATAAACGATGCGATCGACTGCTTTTCCAGAATCCATTACTCCCAAGAAATTCGAGAATA
>JBLGAM010000070.1:0-16981 GCA_047612305.1 Planctomycetota bacterium
TATTCATGAATAAATGCTCGGCATCGAATATTTTTTTTGTCCTGCTTTTCTGCCTCAGGTGTTGTCTTTGTTACCTAGGCAAATCAAAAAAAACCGTATCCCATTTAGCTGTAGGATTAATAATACAATCGTTTTCGAAAAATCATTTTCAAATTGTTAAACTAATTTTAATGATTGACCTATTCTGTTATTAATATGTTAAGCTTCTGAGCCGTTCGAGATTTGTAATCTCGAATCTTCATCTTAGAATTTATATTTCAAAATTTGTAAAACCGATTTGCTCGATAATGACCTAAGTCAGTATATAAATCCCAAAATCAATTTCTACTCACTTTTCAAGCTATCCACCGGATTAGCATTGGCAGCTTTGAAAGCCTGATAACCTACCGTGATCACCGCGATCAAAATCAGCAATATTCCAGATACAGCAAAAATCCACCAACTTAGATTTGTTTGGTATGCATAGGATTTAAGCCAGTTATTAGCAAAATACCAAGCCAATGGCATCGCTATCACAATGGATATTAAGATGAGCCTTACAAAATCTTTGGATACCAAAGTGAGAATAGCCATCGTGGAAGCACCCATCACCTTGCGAACTCCTATCTCTTTCTTTCGCTTTTCGGCTGTAAATGCAGCTAAGCCAAATAGTCCTAGGCAGGACAAGAAAATCGCCATGACTCCGAAGTATTTCGCCAGTTTGGAAACTCGCTGCTCCGAAGCATAAAGCGACTGATAATTGGCATCCATAAAGGAATAATCCATAGGTTGAGCAGTTTGCTTAATGAAAATCTCCTCAATCCCAGCAATAGTTTCTTGCTGATTTTGCCCTGCAATTCTAATCATGATTTTTTGGGCATTCTCCGGGTCATATTTCAAGAAAGCAGGCTTAACAGTCTCCTTCAAAGACTCAAAATTGAAATTTTTAATTACTCCAATCACCTCTTTATCCTCTCCCCAGAGATTGACGATTTGGCCTACTGGATTCTTAAAACCTATTGTTCGAACTGCCGCTTCGTTTAAAATAATCTTTGAATCTTCCGCACCAAAGTCTGGTGAATAAGCTCTACCGGCAACTATTTCAAAACCCATCGTTTCGATCAAGCCCATGTTGACAGTTACATTTTCAAACTTCACCTGCTCATCGGGATTCTTACCTTCCCAAGAAAGGCCAATAGTAGAACTCTGCAATCCAACCAAAGGATGACTCAAACTAGAAGCATTCTCCACTCCTGGAGACTTTTTGAGTTCTCCCAAAAATGATTCTAATTGTTTGGGATTAATGCCTGAAGCATTGGTCTGAAGGAGATGACTTTGATTGTAGCCTAGATTTTGGTTTTGAATAAAGGACATTTGCTTACCGATCACAGAAATCCCAATGATCAGCAAGAGGGAAATTGCAAACTGAAAAACCACCAAGCCTTTTCTGGCAAGTAACTCGCCGAAACTTCCCTTGATATTAGATTTCATTACCTCCACAGGTTTGAACTTGGAAAGATAAACTGCGGGATAAATCCCTGCCAAAAAGCTTGTTAGCAGCCAAATACCCAATAACATTAGAATCAATTCAGGCTGAAATGAAATGCTGAGTGATTTGGAAGTCACCTGATTAAAAAATGGTTGTAATATGAATGTTGCTACTATTGCTATAATCAATGCCAAAAAAGTCAACAGCAATGATTCCACCATAAACTGTCCAAAAAGACCTCCTCTACTCGCTCCCATTGACTTTTTCACCCCAATCTCCTTTAATCGGTTCATCGATCTGGCAGTAGTCAAATTCATAAAATTGATACAAGCAATGATCAAAATAAAGATCGCGATGGCTGAAAAAAGGGTCACATAGCTGATCCTTCCCCCTACCATTTTCCCATCTTCATAAGTACCATACAAATAAGTATCTCCGTAGGATTGTACAAAAGCCGATACATTGCTTCCTTCATCTTTGGCTTTGATAAAGCCTTTGATTTGGGCATTAAATGCAGTTATATCTGTGTCTTGATGGAGTAGTACATATGTGGAAGAATTGAAATTACCCCAATTAACTCCTTCTCCAAGCATCTGCTTAAAGTAAGAAAAGGACAGAAAATAGTCAGGCTTATCGACGTCCATGGGCCCAAAGTCCTTATACACTCCTGTCACCTCCACCTCATTATTAAAGTTAAAAACTTGCCATTTCACTGATTTGCCCATAGCCTCCTTTGGGGAACCAAAAAGTTTAGTAGCCATCGTCTCTGATATTGCCAAGCTATTAATACCCGTCATGATCTCGTTAGGATTACCGGCTACAAAATCAACAGAAAAAACATCGAAGTAGGACTGATCAACAAACAAACCAGCGCCAGTCATCTTTGTACTCCCATTTTCAAAAGCAACTCCATCAATAAATTGTGAAGCTCCTACGGCTAATTCCACCTGAGAAAGCTCAGCTTTCATCGCCTCTGCCATATCGCCGGGAGTAATTCCAATCGTTACAATTCCACCGCTATTGTCGTGATTGGTCATCACGGCATAAATCCTGTCAATCTTCTCATGATCCCGACCGGTGCTTAGCTCGTCTTTCACCCAAAGCGAGATCAGAACCACTGTCGTCAAACCAATGGCCAAACCAAACAAGTTGATAGCGAAGATCTTTTTGAACTTCATGAAGCTGCGGAAAGCGAGCATGAGTTGGTGGCGAAGCATGTATATTTTGATTTGAAAATTGGAAGATTGAAAGATTGATTTATGACCGATGTCTGATGCCCGATGCAAACACGTGACACCCGTCATCTAACATCGGACATTATCAAACATGAAACTGCTCCCGGATATTCTCGGTCACAACTTTTCCGTCAAATAGATTGATGATTCGGTGGGCATAGTTGGCATCGTGCGGAGAGTGCGTGACCATCACGATGGTTGTTCCCTCGTTATTCAGTTCTTCCAAAAGTCTCATGACTTGCTCGCCATTGGTAGAATCCAAGTTACCTGTTGGCTCATCGGCAAGAATTACAGATGGCTTAGCCACAATAGCTCTGGCAATAGCCACACGCTGCTGCTGACCACCGGAAAGCTGCTGAGGAAAGTGATTGCGTCGATGCATAATATTCATTCGACCAAGCACTTCTTCTACTTTGGTCTTTCGCTCAACTGAAGGGATTTTCAAATACAAAAGAGGAAGCTCCACATTTTCAAATACTGTCAACTCATCGATCAAGTTGAAAGATTGGAATACAAATCCGATGTTACCTTTTCGCAATGAAGATCGTTGGCGCTCTGAAAACTTAGCGACTTCTTGATCCAAAAAGTAATACTCTCCCCCATCTGGATTATCCAAAAGACCGATAATATTCAGAAGTGTAGACTTACCACAACCTGAAGGCCCCATAATGGCTACAAATTCACCCTTCTTTATTTCAATTTGGATGCTATCCAGAGCAGTTGTTTCCACTTCCTCAGTGGTATACATTTTCCGGAGATTGACAGTTTTGATGATGTTCATGGTTTTTTTGTGTTAGATGTCCGATGACCGGTGTCCGATGTGACTTGAACCTCGATCGTTTGTTTTAATAAATTAAGTTGTCCGATGTTTGATGACCGATGACCGATGCGGTATAGACCTCGATCGTTTGTTATGTTAGATTGAAGATTTGATTTTAGATTTAAAAGCTTGCATCATATTCATGAGATGAAAAGCTTCCGAATAAAGTTTTGTGAACTGATCTTGATCAATATATTTTCTTTTTACTGCTTTATGTAAACAGGTGACTACTTAGGCAAGGGATCGAATAGCATAGCCCAAGAATTTTTTATACTCAGGATTGGATTGTGAGATGGATCCTTCAGCAATATTCAAGGCAATCGAATCTACAGCCCGTCTTGCTTGCGATATTAAATTATAGAGTTCGCCCTTAGGAAAACCCTTAGAAACATTGAAAATATACTCACCAAAATCCATGGCCTTCTGCCAAATCTGGAGCTTTTCAAATTTAAAATGCGGCTCATATTCTCCCATAATCGTTTATTATTTAAGTGATTAATCTCTTCGAAACTAAGCTGACTATTTTCGACAAACAGTCTTTATATTTATCCCTTCATCCGACCTCGATCAACCGACACCCGACATCAAACATCCTACTCCGAATACCCTACTCCCCACATCGGTCATCAAACACCGGTCATCCGACATCCGACACCCATCATTTCAACTCCAGCACCTCATTATCCCCAAAGTTCTCATATCCTGAAACGATCACCTTTTCACCTTCTATCAAGCCTTCCAAGATCTCATAGAATTCAGGATTTTTTCGACCTAGTCGGATATTTCGCTTTTCGGCATTTCCAGCTGCGTTGAGTACAAATACCCAATTTCCGCCCGTATCTTTAAAGAATCCGCCTGTCGGCAAAAGCAAACTCTGCTCGCTGTCTCCCAATTCCAATCGAATCCGAACACTTTGTCCTCTTCGGATTCCTTTTGGGTTTTCACCTGTGAATTTCATATCTACTTCGAATCGTCCATTGGTAATGGTCGGATAGATTTTCATGATTTCTAATTCATGATCTACTCCACTCAAGGTGAATTTCCCACGTAGTCCCTGACCGATTCTCGGGAGGTATAATTCATCTATCGGTACTCTTACTTTGAATTCATCCAGCACATCAATCTGGCCATAGCGCGAACCTGGATTCATCGCCTGACCGATTTCGATTTGCTCCATCGCCAATTGACCTGCAATAGGTGCCTTAATCACAAGGTTATTCAAGATCTGACCTACTCCATTTAAAGAAGCATTCATTCTGCCTTCCGATTGTCGCAGCTGCTGCAGTTGATACGATCTAGCCAAAGAATCGCTTCGGTAAGAGCGGTAAGTCAATTGCTTTCGCTTCACATTGTATTCGTATTGCTCCTTGACTTCTTCAAACTCACGGTCAGAAACCAGTTTCTTCTCATGTAATTCTTTGAATCGCTTGTATTGAGGTTCCAAAAGCGAAATCTGGTAATCAATCTCTGCCAATTGTCCCTGCTGATTAAGATCATTTTGATCCAGGAATAGTCGGGTCTGACGAAGGTTATTGATTTGCTCATAGAGCATCGTCTCGCGGGACATGACATCCAGCTGGAGATTTGAATTGGTCAAAGTCAGAATTGTATCTCCTTTATTTACTAAGGCTCCAGATTCTCTAATTACCTCAGCAACCATTCCCCCCTCAACTGCATCAAGAAAAAAAGTTTGCGCGGGCTCGATTTGACCTGAGACTAAAATATAATCGGTGAATTCCCCCGTGCTTACGGTAGCGATACTTAATCTATCTTTCTCCACATTCATCGTGGAGCGATGATCTGCAAATCCTATTTGATAAATAATCCCAGCTGCCACCGCTACTCCACCAAGTATATAGGCGATCTTTTTCGGGGTCCAAAACTTCTTTTCTATTTTTCGATCCATTATTGATCCTTTATTGATCTATTGTGTATTTTTTCCTTTTCTAGGCTATCCCCTTTATGCCAAATGGCATGCCATGCAAAAAATAGCCATTGGATGCCCATTTAGATGATTTCATCAAAATACTAATTACTTCACGCGAACATTTTCGTCCGCAGGCGAACAAAATCTATCAAAGTCGGATATTTTTTCTTTACCTTAAAGAAAAAAATCTAAGCTTCAAAATCAGCTTAAAACATCCGAAAATGACATATTTTATCCTTTTTATAGGCACAATATTTTTCGGTATGCTTTTGGAACATTGAAGTTTGAACTCGGGATATTTTTCCCAACTGCGAAAAACTTTTAAAATGATCGAGCAACGAATCGGAAAAATCTTAATCATTGACGACAATGAAGATTTGCTTAAAGCAGCAAAAATTTTTCTAAAGCGACATTTTGCACAAGTGGATACAGAAACCAATCCAGACCTGCTTCCAATTCTTACCCACAATGAGAATTACGATGTGATCCTCTTGGACATGAACTTCACTAAAGATGTGAGTTCGGGACAGGAAGGGTTCTATTGGTTGGACCGAATTCTTGAGCTAGACCCATCGGCGGTGGTCGTTTTGATCACTGCCTATGGGGACGTGAATCTTGCAGTGAAAGCGATCAAAGAAGGTGCAACTGATTTTGTGCTGAAGCCATGGGAAAATGAAAGACTCTTGGCCACGCTCAATTCCGCACTTCAACTCCGCAGGAAAAAACTGGAAGTGGACCTACTTAAGGATCAGAAAAATACTCTTGAAAAGGACATTGACAGTAAATTCAAAGATATTATCGGTAATTCTCCTTCCATGCAACGCGTATTTGAGACCATTGAGCGGGTAGCAGTGACGGATGCAAATGTGTTGATTTTGGGAGAAAATGGAACTGGAAAAGAACTAATTGCCCGAGCAATTCATCGGCATTCCAAGCGGAGTCGAGAGGCATTTGTAGGGGTGGATCTGGGTTCGATCACGCAGACACTATTTGAATCTGAGCTTTTTGGTCATAAGAAAGGCGCATTTACCGATGCAAAAGAAGATCGTGCCGGCAGATTTGAGCAAGCGCATAAAGGGACCCTTTTCTTGGATGAAATTGGAAATCTACCCTTGCCCCTTCAGGCCAAACTTTTGGCCGCCTTGCAAAATCGTGAAGTGACTCGAGTCGGAGCGAATCGACCTGTGGAAGTGAATATCCGGCTGATCTCCGCGACCAATATGCCGATTCATAACATGGTTTATGATAATTCTTTCCGTCAGGATTTACTCTATCGAATAAACACCATCGAAGTACAAATCCCGCCGCTTCGTGAGCGGATTGAAGATATCCCACTATTGGCAGATCATTTTATTGCCTATTATTCTAAGAAATACAATAAAGACATCCGAAAAGCCTCCGAGCCTTTGATCAAGCGCATGTCCAAGTATCATTGGCCTGGAAATATCCGAGAGCTTCAGCATAGTATTGAGCGAGCAGTCATTATGACCAATCACAGTGTCTTGCAGCCTGAAGACCTTTTCCTCCAGAAGATTCAGAACCAAGAAAAATCAGAGGAATCAGTCAATCTCGAACATTTGAATATCGAGGATGTAGAGCGAATCCTAATTCGTAAAGCCCTTCAAAAACACAATGGACATATCACCAGAGCCGCAGAGGAACTCGGTTTGACGCGCTCCTCGCTGTACCGCAGATTGGAAAAATATGGTCTATAAGCGATTTTCTATTGGTGTTGCAGTTCGATTAGCACTTATCATTCTCTGCCTTTACCTAGGACTTTGGCTCTATTACCAACAGCAGCTTTGGCTAGCGCCAGCCATTTTAGGATTGGTGGCACTGATTCAGATTGGGGAATTGATCTACTATGTCAATTCTATCAATCATAAGCTTGCCCGATTTCTGGACTCCATACGATACAATGATTTTTCAAGTTCCTTCACCTCAGACTCACAAATGGGAGATTCTTTTCGGGAAGTAAATGTTGCCTTTAATGAAGTGATGGATGTGTTCAAAAAGACTCGGGCCGAAAAGGAAGAGCAAATGCTTTTCCTCCAAGTGATCATTCAGCACATCAATACAGGCATCATCTCATTCAATTCTGAAGGGAAAATTGGAGTAATTAACAATTCGGCTAAGCATTTATTGCAGATTCCCCAGTTTCGAGATATCTCAGATCTAGGGAAGCTTTCTCCAGCACTTTTGAAAGAAGTCTTGGAGATGAAGCCCGGGCAGCGATTATCAAAAAAAGTCAATTCCAATCTTCACCTCATCATCCAAACGACTTCACTCAAGATGGGTGGCCAAAGCTGGTCCTTACTTTCGCTGCAAAATATCAACGCAGAACTTCAGTCCAATGAACTCGAGGCTTGGCAAAATTTAACCAAGGTACTTCGACATGAAATCATGAATTCGATCACTCCTATTTCAAGTTTGGTGGACTCGCTCCGAACCATTCTGGATGAAGATAGCTATGTCCAAACAGAAGGTTTTTTAATCAAAAAAGACGGATTTCAGGATGTTCAGGAAGGATTGGACACCATTGCCAATAGAAGCAAAGGACTTGTCAACTTTGTAAATGCTTATCGTGATTACACCAATATCCCGTTACCAAATAAGGAGCTAATTACAATTCAAAGTCTATTTGAAAAAGTACTCAATTTGATGAAAGAAGATTTGAAAGCAAATGAGATCGAAGTCCAGACGGAAATTAAACCGGAAAGCTTAGAGATTCTTTGCGATCCAGACCAGATTATGATGATTCTGATCAATTTGATTAAAAATGCTTCAGAATCTTTAACCTCGCAAGCAGATCGAATCATATTCTTGAGAGCCATTTCTCAAGGTGACATAGGATCTATCATTGAGGTGGAAGATCATGGCCCAGGAATAGTCCTAGAAGCCTTGGAACGGATATTTGTACCATTCTATACAACCAAGAAAACAGGTTCTGGGATCGGCTTAGCCATTTCTAGACAGATCATGAATTTACATAGAGGAAGCCTTCAAGTAACTTCAAAACCGAATGAACGTACCATTTTTACATTGAATTTTAGATGATTCCGTTCTTAATCCTTTCAAAATTTTTAGTCCAGTTTTTTCCCTCTTGAAAATAGAGATTAAGTTTTGAATTAAAAGATTGTGTTAATCAAGCATGAATACTTGGCGAAAAGAATCAGCTAATCGGACATTTTGGTAGTCGGAAAATAAAACTGACCCACAGGCATCTCTACATAAAGTCCCTATCCTTTTTTTGATCAAATCGATTAATTCAAAACCAAAAGCCTTCCGGAGTCTGAAAATCAGCAACCCGACATCAAGCTTCAATTATTTTTAAATTCTTTCTTAATGACGTCTACATCATCCATATCAGGTCCTTGCATGATTGATCTCCAGTCTATCCACTTATTATACCGTTGCATTGCCTTATCTGCATTAAAAACTCTAGGGTCATGTGGTTCTAGCGTGTAGGGTGTATAATCAGGAACCGGTGTAAAAAAGTCCTGGAGTAAAGATGCAGTTACATCATATTGGTTGACATAAGGAACGTCAAGAATGTTGTAGATGGTCTTGAGAATGGAACCAAAATTAGCGTGAGTATGACTGATATGACCTCTTTTCACATAGGGTCCTGCCATCATTAGGATACTCCGGTGTGCATCAATATGGTCTACCCCTCCCTGCGGGTCATCTTCGGTGATGATAACCAGCATCTCTTTCCAATATTTTGTTCGTGACAAGAAATGAAGAATTCTTCCAACAGCAAGATCATTATCAGCCACAAAGGAGGCACTTGAAAAATAACCATCTTCAGGTCTTGGAGAAGCTGAGTGGTCATTTGGAATTTGCACCGTAATCAAAGCAGGCATTTCTTCCTCCCCATTTATCCACATTTTAGCAAACTCTTCTTCAAATTGATTCATCCTAAATTGATCAGGAATATTCATATTGTAACCGGCGTAATTGGTGCTGGTCCTTGAGAACAATGCTTTTTGCATGGGAACCATGACGCCATGAGCAGCGCCAGTAAGAGTATCTGACCAAATCTCTCTCACATGAGCGGTTTCATTAGCCTCGCCAAAATTATAAAACTCTAATCCTCTTCGCTCCATCGCTTCCCAAAGACCGCCAATTTCCGCATAATCTTCCGGGTCCATACTTCCAGTCGAACCTGGATATCTCCTGCCAGGAGCAGAAGAAAAAAGTTTCGCTGTTTTATCTACACTTGAATTGGTTTCTACCCATTCATTTGGAATCACCCCCATCATCCAATGGTGACCGTGAATGGATGCGTCGCTGTCGCAGTAAAAGTTATCACTTAATGCAAATTGTTTGGCTGCCTTGTGATGATTGGGTGTGACTTTCAGGTGTTCTATTCCACCTCTTAAGCTATCAGGAAGGGTATATTCGGCATTTAGCCCAAATCTGGCAAGACTTTTATCACCATTGACGCCTTCCATCTGTCCAAAGACCTCGTCAAATGTTCTGTTTTCCTTCGTGATGTAAACGATATATTTAATGGGACTTTCTTTTGCGCCCGGGTAGATAGGCAGTGGGTTTGGATCTAAAGGATCAGCCATCACTTCTCGGAACGTATTGGCAATCGTCTGCTTGGTATACATTGCTAATTCAGCCGTACTGGGAATCGTGATTTTTTGAAAACTACCCAATTGAATATTTCCGATATAACTCCCTTGCGGGGGTTCTACAAAACCTTCACCGCCATTTGGTCCGGCACCCAAGCCTCTGCAGGATATTACATAAAGCTCCTGTTCATCTTCAGATAATTTTACTCTTGTTGGACCCCAACCAGTAGGGATCAAGCCAATTGTTTGTTCACTTTTGATATCAATCACAGCTACCGCATTCATTCCCAATAATGCCACATAAAGCGTCTTCTCATCCTTACTTAAGGTAATACCAAATGGCAAAGAGCCGCGATAGCGATCAATCCTTTGGTCAATTTGAACTGGAATATGTTTCACTATTTCACCATTAATATGATCAATCACCGCAATATTATCATTAGTGGCATTGGTGACATAGAGGTATTGCTTACCGACTGCGATCGAGTTTGGACTTGCTCCTCCGACAACTTCTGCATCTTCTACCATTTCCCCGATTTGATAACCTGTTTTATATTTTTTAATAACAGTATTGGTCACCAAGTCTATGGTGAATACACTCATTGCATCTGGGGATAATGGATCTCCTACACCTGGAATAGTTTTTCCCTCTACGACGGTTCCTTCAATGGACTCTTTCGAATTATCAGCGTATGGATGTCTCGAAATAAGCATTTCATTGTAGTTTTCTTCCGTCAATCCTTTGATCAAAGGATAAGAATACATGCCGACATTAGCAACAAAGGCTTTTGTGTGATCTGGGCTGACAGCTAAGCCGAACGGCTGTCTCCCTACAGGAATAGATGCTGTAATTTTCTTTTTTTGTAAATCATATCTCACCATCCTGAAATTACCGCGATCCAATACAAGCAATTCGTTGTTTTGATACAATAAATCCGAGGTAAAACTATCCTCAAAATTTTCACCCCCAATAAGGCCGTTTAAGGAAATGGAATCGATTCGTATCATTTGTTCAATATCGTAAACGATCACTGCTCCGTTATCCCCGCCACTGAGGTAAATGGTCTTATTATCCGGGCCGAAAGCTACCCCTAGAAAAGAGCCATCAGAAAGTGGAGACGTAATAGATCGATCATAACTCGGAACTCGGGTACCTTTCAAGTCTGCAATTTGAATCACGGTAAAAACACCATTATGCAGGCTTATTGCTTTTTTACCATCTGGAGAAATCGCCAAACCAAACGGATCATGGGTAATTCTTATCAATTCGCCGGCGGGTGTCAACCTGCGACCACTAGGCAATACAGCCGTTCCATCTTCATTTATGATACTGATCTCAGATTTTCCAGGCACTTCCAGGATGGGCTGAAATTGCTTTTGAGTGCAACTCACAACATAAGAAAAAATAAAAATTAGTGAAAAGATAGTCGGTCTCATGATCTGCTGATTAGTTGTAATTAGATTAAATGCTAATAACTATACTGTATTTTCTTGATTTCAAATTTATTAAAAGAACACTTTAATTCCCAAAATCGCACTTCTTCCCATCCCGTTGATCCCAGAACCGTGAAGCCTATAATCAGTGTTTCCCAAATTTTGGATGGCTAGATTTAATGCAACTGCTTTCCAAGTGTATGAACTATAAATATTCAATATTTGCCAGGCTGGAGTTCCAGCAGGGTTTATCCTGTTGTCAGAGATATCTCCTGCGGCTAAGCGTTTTTGAGCAGCCGCAAATTGAAATTCTGGTCTTACTAAAAAATTTGATTTTGAAAACTCCATTCCTATTCTCCCAAAAGTTGGTGGAGTTCTTCGTAAAGGTTCATTTTTGCTGATGTTTTGGCCATAAGTGTAGGCAAGATTTGCAAAGTACTGGAAGGAGTTATTGATTTTACCTGTTAGATCAAACTCAAAACCGCTTAGGCTAGCTGATTCCACATTTTCTTTGATATAGACAGGATATCCATCTATTTCTTGATTTTCAACCTCGACTCTTGTGATCAGATTACTAAGCTTATTATAAAAGACCGAACCGGTAAAAGCGATGTGCTCTGACTGGAATTTATAGCCAGCCTCAAAGTTATCTGCATATTCTGGCTTTAAATTGTATGCAGGAATTTCGTATCTAAAATCCACAATGCCCAGCGACCCCATATCATCAATATTAGGAGCTCTGAAACCTCTATTATAATGCGCATATATTTGTGATTTTGGAATTGGAACATAGGAAATCGCCAAACTTGGAACTCCTGATTTAAATCTTAATTCACTGGTCCCGAGCGTGATATCTTTTATATTCAGATCAATAATATTAAACCGATATCCCACCGCGAATCGCCATTTATCCACCAAATACGTGTGTAAGGTATAAATAGCATAGCTTGTTGCCGAAGATCCATTAGGGTACAACCCTCTACTTTCAATCGGTTCATCTGAAGAACGAGAAATTTTATCACTTTGAACCAAATCGTGATAGATCTCAATACCACTGCTTGCATTCCAATGATTGGACAAAGAGGACTTTAAATTAACATTAAATCCTTTTGTGTCAATTTGGTCATTTTCTTCTGTCAAATTTTGTGAACCATTTTTTTGAAACTCCCTGCGTTCCTTTGATTTCTGCCAGGATAGCGTGGAAGTTATTTGCTCAAAAAAAGGATTCTGGGTTTTGATGGAATATTTTGCGTAGCTAAGATTTCTTTGCTGTAAGGCAAATTGATTGATGCTGAAATCTTCTAAAAGTATTTTATGGTAGACGGGGACATCATTTGCTTGAAAATATTGGTGGGCTAGGGTGAGATCGCCATTTTTAAGTCTAAAAATCGATTTAAAATTCCCCATTTGCTCTCCGTAACCAGAATTTTCCTGAATTCCTGTGTTTTTTCCTCCAGGTAAATCCCCAAAATTTCTTTTGGTAAAATCTGCCATAAGCGCCAAATTTTTAGACCCATAAGATATTTCTCCTCTCCCGGCTTGCTCAATGTTTTGTGTGCCAATTCGGCCTATAAAATTCCCATGAATCCCTGAATTGAATTCTGGATTCTGAGTAATCACCTGAATGGTGCCTCCGAGAGCATCTGAGCCATAAGCAACCGAGCCTTCATTTTTCAAGACCTCTATTCGGGAAATTGAAAAAGGATCGATTGTGTTGAAATATTGATTTGGACCATAACGGAACGTACTATTATTCAATCGTATTCCATCAACAAGGAGTAGAATCTGGTTACCGGTAAGACCACGTACAAATGGAGAGCCACCACCATGGTTCGTTTTTTGGACAAAAACACCTGCTGTTCCCATCAATATTTCAGGTGTGGTCCTTGCAAGGCGATTTGTAATGTAATCCCTATCGACCAGGCTTATAGTAGAAGGAATAGTAAGTATCGTGCTTTCTGACCGAAGCGCCGTAATCACTACTTCATCCAGTAAATTTTTCTGATTGCTAGTAGAATCAGGTTCTGAGGCGAGCAAACTTGCTGACAATTGAAGAACAAACAATAGTTTCATTCAGGCTGAGTGAATTTTATGTGTGATCCGCAAGTATGCCAGTGGGTTTATTTTCTTTCCATATTTGATTGGCTGTCCGATGACAGATGAGTTAAAATTCACGTTCAAATCAAATTTTAACTAGGAAGTCTTACTTTACTGGTATAAAAACGGATCTACATAGATTTTTAATTTTTTTGGAAGAGTTACTGTAGGATATTTCGGAATTTGAAATCAATGGTCATTCTCTTCGTCCTCGTCACTGTCGCTAAATCTCAGAAAAGCACTTCGTATAGGAGCTGGCATTACACTATTCAGACCCTTCACCGATTGCCAAACAATTCGGTTCAATTCCATATCGTCGATCAAATCAGGTTTGGAAAAATCCATCGTCGCTGATATCGCTGCATTTTTATTAAACTCAACATTCATTTCATTGAGGTCAATTTGATTTTTTCGTTTTGTAAAGCCTTTACTATCATATTTTTGGCTAAAAGAGCGGAACAATGGAGTAGCACCGGCATCGAATTGACTCATTGGAGGCAGGCCTAAGATCAGTTCGATAGTTCGAAGTACCCCAGAGGTGGAATATGCGGTATGGTCCACATAGTTTCTTTTTACAAAACCTCCGGCTATATAGGCTGTTGATCGATGCGCATCAACGTGATCAGAGCCATTTTGGGCATCATCTTCCAAGATAAAAACAACCGATTCTTTCCAGATTGGGGAATTAGAGAGATGTTCGACAAACATCCCAACCGCCAAGTCATTATCCGCTACCATCGCCGAGGTGGTTGGCATACCTAAGCGAGCTCCGGCAGTATGATCATTTCCCATTCGGACCAAATTTAACCTTGGAACTTTGTCAATGGCTAACATCGAATCGAAATCCGTTTTCCAAATTTCGAAACGAAGACTGTCCTTTATGCTTAAATTATAATCAGGATATTTGGTACAAATATTATTTTCTAAGTTGGGCAATAATTCTGGGCTACCCGTAAAAATCCCATAAGAACGGATACTTACGCCTGCTCTGACAGCAAAGTCCCAAAGAAATCCATTTTTCGGATGTGCGATTTTTCTACTTCCCTCATAATCATAAGAACCTCCTCTGCCCCCATAGCTAGTCACCCAGCTCTTTTCTATGTAGTCGTTTGCATAAGCGGCGGTACTCCAATTATGTCCGTCAGCACTTACTTCTGCGTCTACATAGAAGTTGTCCAACAAAACAAATTCATTGGCTAAGGCATGTAGATTTGGAGTTACTTTTTCTGGAAAAAGACAAAGTGTAGAATCTCCGTTTCCTTTTTTGATGTCACCGAGTACTTGGTCATACGTTCGGTTTTCTTTGATAATGTAAAAGACATATTTAATTGGAGAAGGATCTCCAACTTTCATGGGAATAGGGTTGCCTTTTTCTCCTTCAGGATTCAACTCTTTTTCTTTGGTATAAGGGGTATTTTCAAAAACCAATTTCGAATATTCAGCCATAAGGTCTTCGTCGGGCGCATCAAACATACTGAGGGTTCCTTTGAAAAGTCCACCAATGTATTGAGATCCGCGGGATGCCTGAGGGTTTGGGCCTTTATATTGTGGATCTTTAGAGCTTATTGGGTTTGGGCCATCTGGATTTGCTGAGGAAGAAAACCCTTTTCCATTGGTGAGATATACTCTATTTCCAATCGTTTTTACTGCTGTTGGATACCAGCCGGTTGGAATAAACCCAAGTGGTCTGCTTTTTCCTTTTACTTCCACATTAAACACAGCAAGGCAATTGTTATCGGCATTGGCTATATACAAAGTTTTCTCATCATCACTTAAAGCTACCCCATTTGGCGTTGAACCTAAAGGGGCATCTGGGTAAAGGGAACAAGATAAAATTTCGATTCGAGATAAAGACTCCGTATCTATAAGTGATACCGTATTGTCATTTCCATGAGAAACAAAAAGATGCTTTCCATCTTTAGTAAGCACCATATCATTGGGATTTTTGTCCGTTTCAATGGATGATTTCAAACTTAAATCCTCACTAGTTAAAGCCAAAATACGGGCTCCACCCCAAATAGAAACATATAGAGTCGACTTATCTGGCGAAAGAATACAAGTATAAGGTTCGGCAGGCAAGTCAATTCTGGCTTCAATACTTTTTGATTCGATGTTGAGTTTGTAAAGTGAATTATTTTCTTTGGCCACTACATATATGTGTTTATCAGTAGCACTTAGTCCTGCAGGGGATACTTTAACCGGCCAAGGATCATCTAAAATAATCTCTCCATCCAGCATGAGCTTTTTATTGACAATCTTGTACATAAGTATTTTATTGTCGTTTCCACCGGAAGCATACAAGTATTTCTCATCAGGGCTGAAAGCCAAACCTAAATATGCTTTGGCAATAGTCACATCGTCAAGTATTTCTTCCGTTTGGGCATCGATCAGAGTGATGCTTTGAGTGCTTTGGCCATTATTGGTTACAGCCAATAGTGTTTTACTTGGCGAGACCACTAGATTCAAAGGAAGGTCTTGAAGGTTGAGACTGTTGCCAACTGGTGTAAGAGACCAGCCATTAGGCAGTTGGACCCGGTTTTCTCTTAAAGCTAGAGTTAGCTCGCTTTCAGATTCATGGAGCGAATTTTGATAATTCTTACAACCGAAGAAAACGACAAGGAGAAACAAACATAATAATTGTCTCATATTTTTTTAGGTTTTGGTGGAGCGGATGGTTACAATGAAAATACTTCTAAACTTAAAGTCAAAATTCCCAAGATTTATCAAAACAATATTATTTAGCTATTACCTTTTATATACTTGTTCATTATGTAACCTAAGGCAAGAAGCAATACTTTGAAAAAATCATGAAGAGAAAAACAATAGGTAATCCTAACTTTATTTATCCCCCAACTTCAAAACACCAGTGCTTAACTGATTTCCTTAGTGGAATTTTGAGTTTGTTCAGTTATCAAATCAAGTAATTCTGTTGTTCGAGCTACATAATTTGTTAAATCAACACTTATTTACAATATGGCGATCAACTTTCCTTATCTTAATATAAATAAATTTTCAAGATATGACTAGCAGGACCCAAAAACCCTTCAATCATCTCAAAGGAATCATTTTTGGAATCGGATCAGATGGCACCATCGACCGAGCTGAATTCAACGAATTGAAACTTTGGTGTCAAGCGCATCAAGGGCTATGTGATGAAGCTCCGTTTGGTAAGTTTTTTTCAGAAATTAAATCTATTTTGGATGTTGGAGTGATGACTTCGGAGGTAATCTTCGAGATGAATCAACTCATCAAGAAATACCAACCGCTGCTAAGTCCTGACCAAAGCCCTGATGCGGAACTGCATTTTCTATAGGGAATTTGCTATGGGATTTTGGCAGACGATGAGATCAATAAATATGAATTGGATATGCTCAAAGGCTGGTTGAAACATGAAATTTCCCTTATAACAAAAGAACC
>JBLGAM010000071.1:0-16665 GCA_047612305.1 Planctomycetota bacterium
CGATTGGATCAGCCTTTTTGGGAGGGATCATTTTTAACTTGGCTAATCTTCTAATTGTCGCTGCTATTGATATTGCTGGAATGGCAGTTGCTTTTCCAGTAGGTATTGGGATTGCATTGGTATTGGGCGTATTGGTCAATTATCTGGCGGTGCCTGTGGGGGATCCTTTAATATTGCTTATAGGGGTGGCTTTTGTCGTCTTAGCTATACTTTTGGATGCCCTTGCTTATCGCAAGTTGGCTACAGGAAAAGCTCAAACTCCTTCTAAAGGAATTATTCTATCAATTGCTGGAGGGGTATTAATGGGGTTCTTCTACCGATTTGTAGCCGCCTCTATTTCTGAGAATTTTGCCAACCCTGAAGTGGGACTAATGACACCTTACGCGGCTGTTTTTATTTTCTCTTTGGGGATTTTTGCTTCTAATTTCCTTTGGAATAGCTTTTTTATGTATAAGCCCTTTCAGGGAAGAGCGGTGAGTTATTCTGATTATCTCAAAATCGGAACTCCGAAACTGCATCTAATAGGGATTTTGGGCGGATCTATTTGGTGTTTGGGAATGGTTTTTAGCGTAATTGCTGGTGAAAAGGCTGGTTTTGCAATTTCTTATGGATTGGGTCAAGGAGCTACCATGGTTGCGGCAGCTTGGGGAGTATTTGTCTGGAAGGAATTTAAGTCTGCACCCAAAGGGACAAACACGCTTGTTTTCCTGATGTTCTTTTCATTTTTAGTCGGCTTATCCCTGATTATTTATTCCAGATTTGCATAAAAAAAGCCTCCAACTTAGTTGGAGGCTTGAAAATGTATTAGTGAATAAATCAATAATCAAGTTTGTAAGCAGCAACTTTATTTTTGTAGAAAGTTGGTACGTAAATCACTTGGTCAGCCGCATTATATCCAATATCTGCAGTGTTTGATTCGGCAGCTTTTGTGTCTAGCAGTAATGTTTCGCCTTCTGCTGTTGCAAACCAAATCTCACCTTGCCATCTGGAGGCAACAAAGTTTCCTTCTCCCAAGATGACCAAACCATCTCCGCCAGTTACTGCGCTATTCAAGATAGTCGTCGTTCCATCTGCATTCCATTGCTCCATGCCTGATGCATCAAGGCCATAAATAGTTCCGTCATTTGAAACAGCAATTCCGTTGATGGATTCATTTCCCTCAGAAATAGTAGAAACTACCCCACCATCCAAGAGGTGAACTTTCCCGGTATTCGTATCCGTGAAATACACCTTGCCATCGTGGGTATCAGTGTCATTGAGGAATTGAGCGCCCTCAACTTTATACTTCTTGTTGATTTCCGCAGTTGCAATATCTATTTCGACAAGTTCGTCAATGTCGGTTACGTAAAGCATTCCATTTGCAATGCCCATTCCCTTTGGAGCGTTAAGGCCTGTGATCCAGTTTTGGTTAACAATACTTCCATCTTTCCCAATAATGGAAATAGAGCCCTTGCCATCTTTTCCGACAGGATCTCCTTCAATATTGGCAACATAGATTGTGCTTGTAGCGGCATCAAATAACACTGACTCATTGGTAGTCAAAGTCTCGGGTGTCTCCCAAAGTAAGGTCAATGTCGGCGTTTGTACATCTTCCACAATGGCCAAATCTTCAATCACTTCTTCAGTTTTCTGAGACCCACATGCCGCTAGGATTCCAGCTGATAATGCTAAAAGGCTAAATTTTAAAATAGTTTTCATAAGTTTATAATTGATTACCAAAGTTCATGTGGAATCTCGCATGTTTAGATAATCATCCCATTGGGTGAAATACTAGAAATGCTCGATTTCATCCTGTTAGTTTTTTGTTAAAGCCCAATTCTGTTGGTCAAAATTACTTGGGGCGGATTTTTTTAACCGATCTTCGATTTTATCCAAATACATCGTGTTGTACCGCAGTCTAGTGATATAGTTAGGTAGTGTAGGGTCTCCATTCCAGCAATGCTCGGCTCGATCTCCATAGGCAACCTCTCCATCGTAATAAGGGTTTTGAGTTTGCTCTAAAAATTCCTCGGTTAAATATACTGCATTGTTCAGATAGTAATTATCCATGTCCCCGCAATAAATATTGACTTTTCCTGCCAGTTTTGGTCCCAAAGTGGCCCAATCTCGATCCATGATGTGGCGGAGGTCATAATTTTCTTTCCAATATGCGGCGACTTCTGGGTCAATTTCCCCAGAGTACTTATCCCAAATTGGTTTAGGATATCCATCTTCACCAACGGGAGAATAGACTGCTTGCCAAATGTCAAATTGCTCACCTGATCGAGTTTTAGTACCTCCAATTGCAAGCTCTCGGTGATTCATATCCTTAAGCATAGCATCGATATGTCCTAGATAATTCCGGTGGCCTGGGCGAAGTGTTTTTCGGAATTCGCCTTCTTGGTAATAGGCATTCGTATCGTTATAAATATCCACCGAGGTAAAGGCCCGAAAGTCTATCGGATCGGGACAAGCAGCAAAGCAGCCATTGTATTCGTCAGGATATTTCACTTGCACTGCCAATGCTTCCCAGCCCCCTGTGGATCCTCCATATAGAAAACGAGCCCAGCCCTCACCAATTCCTCTAAACTCTTTCTCAATATGAGGAATCAACTCATACGTAATCGCATCTCCGTAGGGGCCAATATTTTCTGAATTTACCGCATAGCTATCGTCGTAGAATGGATTAGCATGCTGGATCTCGATAGCGATAAATCGCTTGAAATCTGGAGAAATCCACTGTTGGTAGAAATCGTAAGCTTCCTGTTGCTCCATTTTGGCATAGCCATAGATCCCGAACCTAGCACTGTAATCATCTTCCCCAAGTTCAGGATCTGGAGGGATAGTTCTGAACCCGCCAAAATCATTAGGAAAGTGGCCATGAAAAACCATGAGTGGATAATAGTCATTTTTATTCTCTTCGAATCCTTCTGGTAGTAGCACATGTGCTCCTATGTACATGTCCCTTCCCCAAAATTCGGAGAGAAGTTCCGACTTGATTTTGATATGCTTGATGTATTTGGTGTCCGCTTTTTCTTCGATTGGAGGAATAATTTGATCGATCATGAATTCAATTTTACCTCCTTTTTTCAGATTGATTTTCGTCGGTGTGCTATAGATATTTCCAGGAGTTCGAGCCCATTGTCTTCCTTCGCCTTGATCCATTGCCAATTTCACGGTATGTCCATCCGAACGATTGAAGGTTTCATATTTGATGATGTATGCTTGTACCGAGTATTCTCCATCGGGAAGGCTATCCAATGATTCGATAGGGTAGCCAAAGCTTTTGGGTTCAAAGCTCAATTTTTCTCCTGCAGTGTAGTTTTCAAAATCCATCCCAAATACTTGAGCAGTAGACACATTGTCTGACACCCCAAATCTTGGCTCGGTGCTCTCATCTTTTGAAAAAATGAGTAACAATCGTCCATCGGATAGTTCCTCACTAAGCGCTGGAGCTATCGAGACTTGGATATTATTGGATGGAGAAGTACACGATCCTAATAGGATTAGGAAGGTGAGGATTACGTAAAAATGTTTCATAAGGTGCGTGGTTTTCAACTTGAATTTACAAATTATGATTGAATCCTTGGGGATAAGGGGATTATTTAAACCTAGTTAAAAGGATGTCTTAAACCTTTTATGGATTTTTTTCAACTTCCAGCGGAAAAGCTTCTATCTTAAAATCTTCAAAAACCACTAGCTATGAAAAAATATTTGCCTTTAGTTTTAATTGCAGCATTAGGCTTTGCCTGTCAGGCTCCAGAACCTGAGCCAATCGACTACACCATGATGACTGATGCGGAGCGATTGGAAGCAGCAACAGAAATCGCCCGGACTACTATTATGGTAGATGGTCACGTAGATCTTCCGTATCGTATGAAAGTCGGAGGGTTTACGCTTCAGCGAGAAATACTGGATGTTTCTGTCCGAACCGACGGGGGAAACTTTGATTACCCTCGAACAAAAGAAGGTGGATTAGATGCCCCTTTTATGTCTATTTATATTCCGGCTGGAAATCAGGATACTCCCGGCGCCTCCAAAGCCTTAGCCGATTCCCTGATATTAATGACGGAGCGGATTGCCAGTACCTATCCAGATAAATTTGCTATGGCTTATAGCCCTGCGGACATCGAGGCAAACTTTGCAAAAGGTCTTGTCTCACTTCCCATGGGAATGGAAAATGGATCAGGACTAGAGGATGATCTGGCAAATGTGGAATATTTCCAGAAACGAGGAATTCGATACATCACCCTGACCCATGGGAAAGATAATCTGATTGGTGATGCCAGTTATGATACCACAGGAACTCATGGAGGTCTAAGCGAATACGGTGAGCAAGTAGTCAAAGAAATGAATCGAGTTGGAATCATGGTCGATTTGTCCCATGTATCTGACAACACATTCAGAGATGCCTTAGCAATCACTAAAACACCAATCATCGCTTCGCACTCTTCAGTCCGGAAGTTTACTCCGGATTTTGAGCGAAATATGAGCGACGAGTTGATTCAAGGGATGGCGAAAAATAGCGGAGTGATGATGATCAACTTTGGGGGGACGTTTATTGATTCTGCCTATGCTGCCGGTTCAGGAAAAGTAAGAGAGCACTTGGTAAACTATATGGCAGAAAATAATCTGAGTAGAACAGACTCCGTTTTTGAAGCCTACGCGGCAGCCTATGCTGCGGCCAATAATCCTTTCCCAACTGTACAACGAGTTGCCGATCACATCGATCATGTGAAAAATTTGGTTGGAGTTGATTATGTGGGCTTAGGTTCAGATTTTGATGGGGTAGGAGATTCCTTGCCAACGGGGTTAAAAGATGTGTCGATGTATCCTAACTTGATCGCAGAGCTTCTCAAGAGAGGCTATTCCAAAGAAGATATTGAAAAGATTTGCTACAAAAATGTGTTCCGAGTTTGGAAGGCAGTGGAGGATTATGCAACTGCACAGCAGTAATTGAGCCTTTTAATTCAGATAGAACCCTTTGCTTGTCTAAGCAAGGGGTTTCTTTTTTTAGCTTTTTTAAATCTTATAGAAATACAATTTAAAAACGACCCTTTATTTTAATTGTGTGTAATGTTTGTCTGTCAGCTAATTAAATCGATATACTTCTCTATTCTCAGGAGAATGCCGAGGGATTGGCTATAGGATGGTTAGATGTAGCTCGCTATGCTGAATCTCATGGAGTGTCGTTTGACGGGTATCGCGAAATGTGGCCTTAACGTTGATATCAGCAATTTCCACTCGATTGGTCCATTCTGCTGTCTTGGGTAAATACCTTTCAGTTTGATCCTCCCATAGGTATTCATTACTAGTACGTTGAGTTTCAATTTTGCTTTAGCAGGAGCTAAAAAAGAAAGAAATTATAAAGAAAATTAAAGAGCCTGAAGCTTTCATTTTTCGGGAGAGTTTTAAGGAAATGAATCGATTGAACACAAGGTTATTAAGATACTAATGTTAACTTTAAGTAGGGCAATCTTTAATATATGAATCTACTTTTGCAGGCTGACTCCACACTATTTTTAGGCCGATTCCATTCCCTCACTGTTCATTTGCCTATTGGGTTTCTGGTTCTTGCGGCTATACTTTATATCATTTCAAGAATCACAAGAAATGAATCATTGCTAAAGCCATTACCACTTATTCTTTTCTTTGGTGCTCTGGGTGCAATAGCTTCGGTGGTTTTGGGCTGGTTTTTGTCAGAGGAGGGAGGTTATCCTGAAGACACTTTATTTTGGCATCAATGGTTGGGAATTACAGTTGCTGTTTTTTCTACCCTTAGCTGGCTTTGGATCACAGGTGTTTTCAAGAAAAAGGAATCTGGCACATCAGCTAAAAATGAGACAGTCGATGATGGACTTATAACGAAACGAAGAAGTCTGGGCTGGATTCTAGCCATTCTGGTCTTGTTGATTTCAATTACGGGGCATCTTGGAGGCAATCTCACACATGGTGAGGATTATCTTTTTGCTTATGCACCAGAATTTTTGCAAGAATTAGCGAATGGCAATGACTCTGAAAAAGAGCCTCGATTTGAATTTCCGACTGAGCCAGATTCCGTCTTGCTTTTTGGTCATGTCCTAGATCAAGTTTTAATTCAAAAATGCGGCAGCTGTCATAATGAAGAGACAAGAAAAGGTGATTTTTTATTGACTACTCATGAAGGCCTTTTAGAAGGAGGAGAAAATGGAGTCGTTTTGCAATCCGGTTCACCGTTGAGTAGTGAGCTTTTCAAGCGGATAAGTATGGATCCCTCCAGCCGAAAATTTATGCCCCCAAAAGGACCGCAAATGTCCTACTCCGAAACTTTGTTGCTGAAATTTTGGATACAAGAGGGGATGCCTTTTGATATGAAAGTGACAGATGAGCGTATTCCTGAAGAATTGAAATTGATTCTTCAATCGGAGTACGAGTTGGTGACTGAGCGAAAACCGATTTATGAAAAAGTGCAGGTTGATCCCGTTAGCTCTGAGGAGCTTCAGAAGTTAAGAAACTTGGGATTTAGGGTGATGCCACTCTCTGAGGAAAATAATTTTCTCGAAGTAGTGGCTCAGGATAGTATGACCGCTGAAAAAGTCAAAGCATTACTTTCTGTAAAAAATCAGATTACTTGGCTTGATTTGAGTAATTCCGGCATAACAGACGAATGGCTTACCCCTTTGAGCGAATTTGTGATGCTCACCCGATTGAACTTGAATGACAATTCTATTTCAGATCTGGGCCTTCTTCAAGTTCAAGGCCTTGAATATTTAGAAGCGATACTTCTTCACTCGACTCAAGTCAGTGATGCGGGGATTAAGATACTTTCTATTCAAAAAAATCTTCAGCGAATTTATGTCTGGAATACAAAAGTAACTCAGGAAGTTGGCGACTCACTTCAAAAAGAAAATCCAAAACTGCATATTGACTTAGGGATTAAAGAAGTGAAAAAAGAGGATAAGGGCTTGAAAAGTGATTAAATTAAGTTTCCCCGATGGGACAATTACATTTACACTAATCTAGATCCAAGTTGATTTGAGTGCCTTAAAGCTATCTTTCCTTTGAGCTTAAAAATACCATTTTCATTTACTTTTTTGATTTAAACCCGATTTCTACCCGATCTCCAATTGCAGGTTTTAACAGTTCCTCTATCATTTGATAAATGTGATTGATGTGCTGATTTTGATTTGATTCCGAAACCTGCAATGCCTGAATTTTATCTTGTAGATCAGAATAATTCAAAGCCCATTCGCGGATTTTCACAAAAACACGAATAATGGAGATATTCACTTGAATTGCCTGTGGACTGTTTAATACCGATGATAGCATAGCTACACCTTGCTCGGTAAAGGCATAGGGAGCGATCCGACGACCGCCCCAACTTGAGGTCACATTTTGTGACCTCAAGTTTGTCCATTCTTCGTCATTGAGTTGAAACATAAAGTCGGATGGAAACCGATCGGCATTTCTCTTAACCGCCTGGTTCAAAACTTTGGTTTCGACCCCATACATCTCCGCCAGATCACTATCTAGCATGACTTTTTGGTTTCTGATTTTGTAGATAAGTTGGAGTACTTGCTCCTCATTCAAAAGTTCATTCATAGCCGCTGCATGGAAAAATGTGAACTAAATTACGTAATTATCGAGTATTAAAAAGTAGGGTAAAACTACTTTCAGTATTTCATCAGCTGGGTATTTGAAAAATAGATAACTGCCTATAGAAGTTGGCTTTCCAACTCACAAAAACACCAGAATCCGCCTTGATTAATCTGTCTATTTCAAGAGCTAAATCGTTGATTTTGCCGTCAATTATTCCGACTTTTTGTTTAAAAAAGACATTAATAAGCCAATATGGCCGAAATATAGGCTTGGAGATAGTTTTGATACTAAGGAAATGTAGGATTGAAAAACTGAACTCAGCTGGTTGTTTAATCTTCTTTAAATCGTAAAACAGAGAAATAGCAATAATGGACTTTAACCAATTTACCATCAAATCTCAGGAGGCAATCCAAAAGGCTTTGGAGTTGGCTTCGGCAGCGGGACAGCCCAATATCGAACCTTCTCATTTGTTGAAAGGGATTCTCTCCGAAGATGAAAATGTTACCGAGTTCCTATTTAAAAAACTGGGAACAAATAAGCAGTTGATCGGTCAAAAGTTGGATGAGCAGCTGGCCAAACTTCCAAAAGTAAGTGGAGGACAGCAGCCGTACCTTTCTTCTTACGCCAATCAGGTACTCACCAAAGCGAAGGATTACCTCAAGACTTTCGGTGATGAATTTGTTGCGATTGAACATTTGATTTTGGCGGTTTTAGCAGGATCGGATGCCACTTCGCAAATCTTAAAAGATCAGGGGATAAGTGAAAAACCGCTGATTGAAGCAATCAAAGAACTTAGAAAAGGAAATAAAGTGACTGATCAAAACGCAGAAAGCAAATACCAAGCTTTGGAGAAATACTCCAAAAATCTGAATGAGATGGCTAAAAAGGGGAAAATCGACCCAGTCATTGGCCGGGATGAAGAGATACGAAGGGTCCTTCAGATTCTAGCGCGAAGAACAAAAAATAATCCCATCCTTTTGGGTGAGCCTGGTGTGGGAAAAACTGCCATAGTCGAGGGGCTCGCTCAGCGAATTGTATCTGGAGACGTGCCTGAAAATCTAAAATCGAAAACGTTGATTTCACTTGATATGGGTTTGCTCATAGCAGGAGCCAAGTACAAAGGAGAGTTTGAGGAAAGATTAAAAGCAGTCATCAAGGAAGTAACCGATGCGGAGGGTGAGATTATTCTATTTATTGATGAGATCCACACCTTGATTGGTGCTGGTGGTGAAGGAGCCATGGATGCCGCGAATTTATTGAAACCGGCTTTGGCTCGGGGTGAGTTGCATGCAATTGGAGCCACAACCCTAAAAGAATATCAGAAATACATCGAAAAAGACAAAGCATTAGAGCGTAGGTTTCAATCCGTAATGGTAGATGAGCCGGATGCCGCGGATGCGATTTCTATTCTTCGAGGAATCAAGGATAAGTATGAATTGCATCACGGAGTTCGAATCAAAGATGATGCAGTGATTGCTGCAGTAGAGCTTTCACAGCGCTATATTTCCGATCGATTTTTGCCTGATAAAGCAATCGACTTGATGGATGAAGCAGGAGCCAAATTGAGGATGGAGATTGACTCCCTTCCCCAAGAACTGGATGACCTAAATCGTCGAATCATGCAGCTGGAAATCGAACGGGAGGCTATTCGACGAGAAAAGAACAAGGATAAAGAAACTGTCCTAAGTAAGGATATCGCAGAGTTTGCTGAAAAGCGAGATGCGGTAAAAGCCAAATGGGAAAGCGAAAAAGCAGTCATCACCGGAATTCAGCGTGAGAAAGAAAGAATAGACAATTATAAATTCGAAGCTGAACAAGCTGAGCGAGCCGGAGATTTCGGAAAAGTCGCTGAAATCAGATATGGAAAGATCGTAGAAGCTGAAAAGAAATTAGATTCTTTCAAATCTCAGTTGGCAGAGATGCAAGCAGGATCTCCATTGCTCAAAGAAGAAGTGGACCAGGAAGATATCGCTGCGGTGGTCTCTAAATGGACCGGAATTCCGATGAACAAAATGATTCAATCCGAGCGGGAGAAATTACTTCACTTGGAAGACGAATTGGGAAAGCGGGTTGCTGGCCAAAAAGAAGCAATCACAGCGCTATCTGATGCGGTAAGAAGAAGTAGGGCAGGATTGCAGGACCCAAAGCGGCCAATTGGTAGCTTTATTTTCATGGGTACCACCGGAGTGGGTAAGACTGAGCTTGCGAAAGCCTTAGCTGAATACCTCTTCAATGATGATAATGCCATGGTGCGAATCGACATGTCTGAGTATCAGGAACGTCATTCCGTCAGTCGTTTGGTAGGAGCGCCTCCTGGCTATGTGGGTTATGATGAAGGTGGGCAGCTTACAGAGGCAGTGCGGAGAAGGCCATACTCCGTCATCCTTTTGGATGAGATTGAAAAAGCCCATCCAGATGTATTTAACATTCTCCTTCAAGTACTTGACGATGGTCGGTTGACGGACAATAAAGGTCGAATTGCAAACTTTAAGAATACGATCATCATTTTGACCACGAATATAGGGTCACACCTGATTCAGGAGCGATTTGCTGAAATGGAAGATTGGAACAGAGAAGAAATTCTAGAGAGGACCAAGGAGGAGGTTTATGATTTGCTGAAAAAATCCGTAAAACCTGAATTCCTAAACCGAATCGATGAGACGATTATGTTTGAACCATTGGGAAAAGAGGTGATTCGTAGAATCGTGGATATCCAATGGAGGGAAATCCAGAAGCGCTTATCAGAAGCGAACATAGAAATCGATGCGACCAAGGAAGTCTTGGATTACTTGGGAGAAGTTGGGTTTGATCCGAATTTTGGAGCTAGACCACTCAAGCGGACCATGCAGCGATTAGTGTTGAATGAACTTTCCAAGCAAATTCTATCAGGCTATATCAAAAATGACTCTGCCGTACTAGTTGATTTGGATGCAGATAATCAGGTGTATTTTAAGAATATGGATTCTGAGGTGGAGGTTTAATTACACTTTAAATTGATTTCAAAACCTCAGAGACGCGTCTCTGAGGTTTTTTTATAGATGGCTGTGGTTTAGATTAGAGTAAGTTTTAGATTTTTTTGACTTAAAAACCCCTTTGATTTTTTGCCAAAGATTAGGTTTTATATAAATGAATTCTCCCATTAAGGAAATATCCTCTTCACGAAGTTCGATTTCACCTAACTGAACTGGTAATTGAGTGTCGTAAATAGTGACCTCTTTGGTCTTATAGCCTATGAAAGAAAGTGATACAATAATCTTTTGACTGGTGACTGAATCGGGGACTTCGAGTTCAAAATAGCCTTCAGGATTTGTGGTGGCTTTGTATTCATATCCTTTTAGTTGTACTAAAGCTCCCGGGGCCGATTGTTTTTCACTAAAATAAAAGCTTATCACTTTTCCTTTAATAGTTCTTTTGACTAATTGAGTGGTATCTGTTCTTGAAATCACAGCGTCAACGAATGGTTTTTGTTCGACGGAAGGAGGGACAGAAGTTTGAGCAATGACAGGAAATGAAAACCCGGTAATTCCCAAAAAGCCTAAAGCCCAAATTCCTAGGAATTTCATTTTTCTGACTGGACTTTCGAGCACGGGTAATTGATTTGATGAAAAAATACCACAGCGCTTGGAAGGGTTTCTTGATAAAAAATCAAGAATGTCTTTATCATTCATTTCTCTGAAATCAATTACTTCCATATGACATTTTTGGCAAAAGCCACCGTTTGAAGTAGCTGAGAAATATTCAGGATTTTCAAAACAAGGATTTGGAATATGAATTTTTTCGTTCACGTCTGACTTATGGATGGAAAAGAATAACAATCAATTTAAAAATTTTATCCAAGTCTCCTCAAAATTAATTTGTCCGTCTATTAATTATAATGTTCCCAAAAACTATCATTACAATTGCTCCGATCAAGATCACAGCTATATTTATACTACCGCTTACGGATGGATTATCAAGCCAAATTGATAAAAAATATCCTCCAATAACAAGCAGGCCCATTATGCCAAAAACAGTAAATGCAAACGATTGCAAGCCATTTTTCATAGCATTTTCTTTTTCTCCCTGAGATAGACGACTGTAACCAGCCAGTAGATTTGGGAAAAATTTCAATAGCATAGCAATTGCAATAAAAATTAATCCGGTTATAACAGTTTCCATGGTTCTATCATTTAGGCTTAAAAGTATTATTTTAATGTATGGAGTCTTTCTCTGAGATCAAAATATAACCCTTGGAATAACTTCGACTCCAAAGGTTTTTATCCCCCAATCCAATTTAAGTAATTGCTTTGATGAATCACCTCATAGCTCGCATTTGGGTAGGCTTTTGCCCAAGCAGCCGGAGCTTTTGGAGGTTTGGATAGCTGGTATTTGAACTCAAAAGCGCGAAGTTGGTCACCTTCTTCTTCCACCCAATCTATCTCTTGCTGATCGTAGGTTCTCCAGAAATAATTAGTACATCGGATCTCGTTGTAGCTCTGATATTTTCTTCGTTCGATAGCAAGGTAATTTCCCCAGAGTTCGCCTACATCCGCTCGCAAATCGAGCCGGTTGAAGTTTTGAATGATCGCATTTCGCACGCCATTGTCATAGAAGTACCATCGGGTACTTTTGACTATTTCCTTCCGGAGATTTCGGCTAAATCCTCCAATGCGGAAAATCACAAATACTTTGGAAAGTAAATCCAAATAGCGCTCCACCGTATTTTTGGACATTCCCAACTGCTTTCCGAGTTCTTCCAATGACACTTCCTTTCCTACTTGGAAGGCAATCAATCGAAGTAGGGCGTAAAGTTTATTACTATTTTTTATCCCATCTACCATCAGAATATCCTTGAGCAGGTAATCATTCATGATTTGGTAGAGGTAATCTTCTTTGTCCTTCCAATCGGGATATTGGATCAATTCTGGGTAGCCACCGAAAATCAGTCTTTCTTCACGTTTCTCAATAGTAGTTTTGAAATCTTCGATTTTTGAAAATTCCATTTGCGCCAAGGGATACATGAAAAGTGTGTTTTGTCTCCCTACCAAAGGTTCGCCTACTTGCTGATGGAGATCAAAGGCAGAAGAACCTGTGGCTATGACCTGAATCCCTTCGATGCTATCCACAATAAGTTTCAGGATCAATCCCATTTCCGGGATATGCTGCGCCTCATCAATGACTAGAAGATCTTTATCTGCTAGTAATCGACTATAATTTGCTACTGAACGTTCTTGCAATAATGCAGCATCCACTAAATCTTCCCCGTTTAGCACCAATGTTTTTGTAGGATCAACTGTTTTGAGGTAATCTTTAATAAAGGCAGTTTTCCCCGATCTTCTTGGTCCGAGTAGCATCAATACCTTATTTGGTCGGAGCTTCCGCTGAAATTGAGTTAGTAAAGCTCGTGGAATTGCATTCATATTGATTTCCTGTGATTTAGAATACAAATTAAATTTTTTTTAGCTAGAAATCCTATGTAACTGACGGTATTAATGTTAATACCGTCAGCTAATTGACGTAATTAACATTAATACCGTCAGTTAGCTGATGCAATTCGTATAAATACCGTCAGTGGAGATTAATTGAACTCAAAGCCTTTTTCAGAGTTAGTAAAAGAAAAAAGAAATGCTCGAACACTTTTTCCAATGCCCCCATTGCTTTGAAGAAATTTCAATGTTAGTTGATCCTTCTGTCCGTAGACAAGAATATGTGGAGGATTGTGAAGTGTGCTGTAATCCTATCTTGATTCAAGTGGAAATCGAAGAAGGAGAGATTGTTATATTTGAAGCTCAATCTCTAGAACAATAGTGTTATTTAATTCCCAAAACTCGCTTTCTGAAATCTGGGCTACACTTTCGCATGAGCTCCATCGGGGAGCTCTGGATTCTAAGCATCCCTTTCGCTATGTGACGTTGGCCACGAGAGGGGAAGATGCTCCCGAACAGCGAATAGTCGTGCTACGAAAAGTCGATGAAGCACTCAACTTCTATTTTTTCACTGATTCCCGAACTTCCAAAGTCACCCAAATTCAGGAGAATCCTCAAGCCGAATTTTTGGTCTATCATTCCGGGAAGCGAACTCAAATCCGAGTGAAAGGAACTCTAAAAATTCATCACAGAAATGAACTCAGTCAGGAAATGTGGAAGCGGGTGCAAGGCGATGCCCAAAAAGCTTACAATTCAACCCTTTCACCAGGAACAGAAATTGCAGATCCCGACCTCGCCTATGATTGGCCAGCAGAACTGGATGACCGCTTTTTTGCAGTCCTGCAATTCATTCCTGAAACTGTCGAGGCCTTGCAACTGAACGGTTTGACTCATGTTCGGGTCAGTTTTTCAAAAAGTGGCGCTGATTGGAATGGAGATTGGTTGGTGCCTTGAAATTGGGGGTACTTTCGGTAGGAAGTTGATTTTAGCTTTTTCAAATGGCTTTCCTTAAATTCCTGCACCAATCAACCTTTTATACAGATGAATATTTTACTTAAAGCCAGTTTGGCGATGCTGCTGGCTTGTGGCTTTTCAACTCTTTCTTTTTCTCAGAAAGCCAAAAAATCAAGCGCCCAAGAACTCAAATCAACCTTCGATACTGCGCTTTATAACGCGATGGAATTCCGACTAGTCGGTCCTTTCCGTGGAGGCAGGGCTACTGCGATTGCCGGAGTAGTCCAAGAACCTTTAACCTATTACATGGGAGCTACCGGTGGAGTTTGGAAGACCACAGATGCAGGCGAAAGCTGGACAAATATCTCGGATGGCTTCTTCAATACTGCTTCTGTAGGAGCAATCACCGTTTCTGAATCGGATCCCAATGTGATTTACGTAGGTATGGGCGAAGCTCCTGTCCGTGGGGTGATGACCTCTCATGGAGATGGCGTCTATAAATCCAACGATGCCGGAAAAACCTGGTCAAATATCGGACTGGGAAAAATCAGACAAATCTCCAAAATCGTTGTCCATCCAACCAACCCGGATGTATTGCTAGTTGGCGGGCAAGGAAGTCCCTACGGTGCGACTGATGAACGAGGAATCTACCGATCAGAAGACGGCGGAGCCAATTGGGCGAAAGTTCACTATGTGGATGAGAATTCTGGAGTTTCAGATTTGAGCATGGACATGTCCAATCCTCGGATCATTTATGCCGCGTATTGGGATCATCGACGTTACCCTTGGCAGGTGAAAAGTGGAGGGCCAGGTTCTGGAATCTACAAGTCTGTGGATACCGGGAAAACTTGGGAAAAGCTTTCCGAAGGCCTACCTAAAGAAACGATGGGTAAAATTGGAATCTCTGTTTCTAGAGCAAATGGAAACATCGTTTGGGCGATCATCGAAGCTGAGGAGGGTGGTTTGTATCGATCCAACGATGCCGGTAAAAACTGGAAACTCGTCAATCCGGATCGCTTGCTACGAGCTCGATCTTGGTATTACATGCATATTTTGGCTCACCCTACCGAGTCGGAAACAGTATATATCATGAATGCTCCTTTGGTGGAGTCCAAAGACGGCGGTAAGACTTTTACCAATATGCGTACCCAACATGGAGACAATCACCAACTTTGGATCAATCCTATGCATCCCCAATACATGGTTAATGCCAATGACGGCGGTGCAAATGTGACGATCAATGCGGGTAAAGATTGGTCAAGACAAGATAATCAGCCAACCTCGCAATTCTATAGAGTGAATGCTGATCGGCAGTTTCCTTATCGAATCTATGGTGGTCAGCAAGATAATTCTTCTGTTTCGATTGCTTCAAGAGCCAATGGTTCGGGTATCGGTCCAGAGGAATTTTATCCAGTTGGAGGTTGCGAGTCAGCTTACTCAGCGTTCGATCCGGAAAATCCGATTTACATCTATTCAGGTTGCTACCAAGGAATCATCACTGAGTGGAATGCGAAGACGAAATTGGAAAAGGACGTGATGGCTTATCCGTATCAGGGCTTGGCTTCCAATCCTCGGGATGTCAAATATCGATTCAATTGGAATGCGCCAATCATCTCTTCGATTCATGATCGCAGTGTGATTTACCATGCTGGAAATGTGATTTTAAAAACGACAAATCGAGGTATCAGCTGGGAGGAGATTTCTCCAGACTTGACGAAAAATGATACGTCTCATCTGATTTCCGGAGGCGGACCGATTACCAATGAGGGTGCTGGGGGAGAAGTTTTTCATACGATTTACTATTTGGCAGAATCGCCTTTTACACCAGATGTACTTTATGCAGGAGCAGACGACGGCTTACTACATGTCACTCAGGATGGCGGGAAGAGCTGGTCGAATATCACGATTCCAAATACTCCGGAAGGAATGGTCAATCAGATTGAGGTTTCTCCGCATGATCCGGCAACCGTCTATGTGGCTTTCAATAGCTACAAATACAATGACTTTACCCCGCATATTTTCAAGTCTTCGGATTATGGCAAAAGCTGGACTCGATTGGTGAATGGTATAGCTTCCGAAGATCATGTTCGGGTGGTTAGAGAAGATCCAAATCAGAAAGATCTGCTTTATGCGGGTACAGAAACTGGCTTATATGTTTCATTTAACGGCGGTCAGCTTTGGGAGAAATTCCAAAATAATCTGCCAGTAGTTCCGATCACGGATTTGATGATTCAGGATAATGACATGATTGTCGCCACACAAGGCCGAGCGTTTTGGGTGATGGATGATTTGAACCCACTCTATGAATTGGCTGAGGCAGCAAAGGTGGAATTTTATGTTTACGAACCTGAGGATGCCATCCGGGATTTGGCGGTACGATCCGAAAGCATGGAGATGGGACAAAATCCTTACGAAGGATTTTCTTTGATGTACTATTTGAAAGAAGATTCAGATTCTACCGATTTGACCGTCGAGATTTTAGATGCGAGTGGAGCCGTGTTGCGCTCGTTTACCACAGATTCGGAAGCGAAGAAAGGTAAAATCAAGAAGGAAGCCGGAATGAATCGCCTGCATTGGGATATGGCGATAGAGGAATTTGAACCCGTGGAAGGAGTTTTCTCTGGTATTGGTGTTGGACCAGCTATGGTCGCACCGGGAAAATACAAAGCAGTTTTCGCGTATGGTGATCAGAAGATTACCAAAGATTTAACTGTAAACCCTGATCCAAGATGGTCTGCATCCCAAGCAG
>JBLGAM010000072.1:0-16548 GCA_047612305.1 Planctomycetota bacterium
CGCTTTTTCGAAAAGCACTTTTGTTTAAGATTCAGGAAACAAGAATAAACTATCTCTCTTGGGTCACTAATTCCAATTCTTCTAGGAAATCTTTGATATCACGGATATAGTTTAATTGTCGCACGTTCGCATCAAACTTAAGATCTTGACCGATTACTTGATAACCAGTTACCAACAGTTGAGATTCTTTAAATCGATCCGCCAACCCGTTGACATAGTCTTGCGCAAATTCCGAAGATGGCGATGTGGTAATCACTGTTAACAAAAATTCCGGGTTGTGGATATTATAAACGTGCTTGAGGTCTTCATTTGGCGTGTTTTGGCCAAGATAAATTACTTTGTGGCCTTTATTTTTGATTAAAAAGGAAGCAAAAAGTATCGAAACTTCATGCAGCTCTCCCTCTGGCAGGAATAACAAAAACTTCTTTCCGGTATTCGTATGGATTTGCCCGTCGATTGCAACAATCAATTTTTGTCTCACCAGATTGGAAATGAAATGCTCTTGTGCTGGATTAATTGCACCTGTTTGCCATAGCACTCCTATTTTCGACATAAATGGATATATAATATTCATCATGGTCTGCTCAAAGCCAAGCTTAAGAATATTGATGGAAAGGATTTTGTCAAATCGCTCCTCATCCATCTCTATCATACTAATAGTCAACGCATGAATCTGATCGTCATGCGTAAGGGAGCGCTCAGTGAGATGCATCACTTCATCTCGCATTTCTGGACGATCCATTGATACAATTTTACTAATCTTAAATCCATTGTCATTTAGCAACGCAACATTTAAGATTAATTTCAAATCCTCGTCATCGTAATAACGGATATTAGTCTCCGTCCTCTTTGGACTTAATAGATTATAGCGTTGCTCCCAGATTCGAAGCGTGTGCGCTTTGATCCCGGAAAGTTGCTCTAAATCCTTTATTGAATATGTTCTCACAGATCCTCCTCTTTAAAATATTCTTTTGGAACTACAAATAAGCCAAATGATACCGCGTCCTCTTTTTCGTTTGTCCGGTGATGCGCTTGATGTGCTCTGAGGATTCCTATTAGAAACCCATTTTTTGGCTTTTGAAACCATTTCATTCGACGATGAATCAATACATCATGAAGAAAGAAATATAACATTCCGTACAAACTGATACCAAGCCCCGCCCAGAAACGATAGTCAAAATCAGACACTCCTTTCAGGATCAGCGCTACAGCAATACTTCCAAACAGCAATGAAAACAGGTCATTCAATTCAAAGAAGTACTTCGAGCGGCGATGATGTGTTTTGTGAATAGACCAAAGTGGCCCATGCATAATGTACTTGTGAATGGCCCATCCAAATACTTCCATCAGGATGAAACCTAGGGTGATAAATCCGATTGCGTTGATCATCTGCTATATAACCCGACTGTAGGGCGTATTGTTATATCCTTGTTTACTACTGTTTTGTTTAAACATCACTGAAAAAAATTTATATCGGTAGAGTGAAATTTAAAACGGCGAAAAACAAAATCATGCAGATCAGGAGGAGATTTGCGATTGAGTTCCCTTTTTCAAAGTTAGCTTTTCTGAAAATCAAATGGATCAAAAAGGCTACGATAAACCAACCGGCATAATTACCCGGCGGAATAATATCAAACTTCCAATACCACATATCTAATGCTACAGCCACAGGCTCCATGATGTAATCGATGGCAGTCATAGCCGTGGCCCCTAATAAAGCGGCATAATAATCATTATTCACTTTTTGAAATATCGTCCCGGTGAGATAAACTAAAATAAACCAATTCACCCCAATGATGATCGGAACCTCCCAAAGCTTTGGCCCCAAAGTAGGTCCATAAACATAGTCTCCATACAGATATCCAGTATGAATTCCGATCAACTCCGAACCAAAACCAATCCAAAAGGCGGCTGCCGCGAATATCGGAAACACCTCTGACCATCCTCTGTGAAAAGCCAAAATCAAAAACAGGCTGCTCAGTAGCTGCAGCGGCGTCAATCGCAGAAACAAATCTCTATACTCAGGAATACTCAAGCCGATAATTCCCACTACATGAAGGGCGATTACCAAGATTTTGGCGATCAAAAGCATCAGGTTTTTGGATGGAATTTCGTCTTTCAGGACTTTGTGCATTGGGAATTGAAGAATGCGAGGCAGTAAATTCAGGATATCAATTTGGGATTCCTAACTTTACATCGCTGCGATTGTTGGCAAAAAAAGCGAATTTCTATCAAAATCCACCCTTATGATTCTCTATAATATCACCTTTACAGTTGCCACAGATATCGAAGATGACTTCGTCACTTGGATGAAGTCAGCTCATATTCCGGCTATTTTCGCAACTGGGATGTTTACTGATCATAAATTCTATCGCCTGATGAACAGTACCAATGATGGCTTTACCAATTACAGCATTCAGTTTTTTGCAGAATCAACAGCCAAATTGATAGAATACGAAAATCGATTTGCCAATGCGCTTCGCTATGAAACCCAAGCACGCTACGGGGAAAAGGCGATGGCTTTCCGAAGTCTTTTAGAATCAGTGGATTAATTTTAGATTTTTTAACCATACGAGGTTTCCGTTTTTATAGAAATTATTTAGTTTATACAACTAAATGAACGTTCTATGAAAACCCAACTTTTGATTTGGTCACTACCAATTTTTTTGACAGGCCTATTCTCCTGCGGAGAGAACGATACTGCTCAAGAAACCGGCTCCCAAAATATCCTCGAAAACCTTTCCTACTCGGTAGATACCCTCATCGTCGATCCAGGCGAAGAGATTATCAACTTGGCTTTTGGTCTACGCCTTTCCGATCTTTCCCCAGACAAAAAGAAGCTCTACCTCCTCAATGAAGTAAATCAAAGCCTGGCGGTGATCGATCTGGATCAACTTAGGCTGGTAGATCAGAACCAGTTTGAAAAAGAAGGTCCGAATGGAATCGGAGAATACATCTCAAGTGTTCAAGTCGTCAATTCCGAACAGTTCGCATTTACCAGCTATCGCAGTTCAGGCATTTTCAATCGATCTGGAGAAAAGGTCTTGGATCTAAATTTCTCATCCAAGGATATCGAAGGGATCGATATGGAAGATGAAATGCCTATGAATTATGGGCTGACACTTAGTCTGGACAATGGGCAGGCATTTGCACTGCCTGGTGATTTTTTTAAGGGTACTCGTGATTTAGCTGTAGTGAATCCGGTGAAAAAGACTGGTCAGTTGATTGATATTCCAGAGATGGATAAAACGAGCGAGTTTAGGATCGTTTTGAAAAGTAAAGACATGATGTCAATTTACGAGGAGGAACTTGACTTGAGCCTAATTGAAAACATACTCTATTTGACTAATTCAGCCAGTACAGATATCTACCGTTATGATTATTTGAATGACTCTCTTCAGCTTTTTTCTTTCCAACCTACCCTATTTCCAAACGCCAAAACCGGTCCTGTCAAAAACGAAGTCTCTTCCGAATCTGAATGGAAAGCCGAAATGGAAAAACTGAGGACCCAGATCGGTTTTGAAAAATTGCTTTGGGATGAAAAAAGTCAGCGGTTCTACCGATTTGCAAGAAAATACTATCCCAGAGAAAACCCTGATGATCCCTCGAGAGCGGATGTTTATTTGATGGCTTTTGACAAGGACTTGAATCTCATCGGGGAGAAGCAATTAGATGAGCTGAGGTCAACTCCTTCCTATCCCTTCTTCAAAGACGACAAGCTCTTGTCCTATGTCAATGTAGAAGATGAGCTGGGCTTTGCGGTGTTTACGTTTGATTTTTGATCCCTATGAGATCATACCTCCTTACTTTACTTCTAGCACTTGTATTTTTTGCTTGCTCCGAAAAGGAGAAAGAGATTACTACTACGAATATTTTGGAAAATCTCTCCCTATCCATAGATACGCTTTTGATTGATTCGAAAGGAGAACTCTTTAGTCTGAGAAGGGGATATAGTGGTCAATCGATTTCAGATGACAGAAAGTTTGTGTTTCTGTATAATCCCGAGCTAAGCCAGGTGCAGCAAATCAGTTTAGAAACCTTGTCTTGGGAAAAATCCTATGATTTTGAAGTCGAGGGTCCAGATGGAATCAGCGATGTTGTATTTTCAGTTAAACCCCTAGAAAACCAACAATTCTTGATTACCTCCTACCAAAAACTGGCAATTTTCGATACCTCAGGAACAAAAATTAAAGACCTCTCCATTCCCTCGCTTCCAATAGCTTCGGACTTAGATGAATTAGATAATGGAGTTATCTTATCTAAGAATCATAAAAACCTCTTTTCCCTACCTGGGACAAGATTTGTAGGGACTCGATCCTTGGCGAAGATCAATTTAGAAAAATCCGAATTAATTACATTCCCAATTTCTGAGTTGGACTGGGTCTTAGATCTGAAGGTGGTCTATATGGGAGGTTATTCATATCAGGAGTACATCTACCTGAAGGATCTGAATGATCAAATCATGATTTCTAGCCCCTCCACAAGTTCATTCTACATTTTTGATCCGATATCCGATTCGTTGACCTACCATTCCTTCGTTCATCGGTTGAGTCCGGTAAATAATGACCAAAAACTTCAGACCAAAGTAGAGTCTATGGAAGCATATGAAGAGGAAATGAAAAAGTTTAATATGGGAGTCAACTTTAGCGGACTTATTTGGGACGGATCTAGCAAAAAGTATTTTCGATTTTCTAGAAAACCTCTTACCATGAATGATTCATTTGGTATAAATGGAAGTCAGGTATTCTTATATGCTTACGATCAAGAATTTAACTTAATAGGAGAGAAAGAGTTGACCGAAATCTCCAAAGTGCCAGAATACCCCTTCTTCAAAGACGGCAAGCTCTGGTCTTATGTCAGTGTAGAAGACGAGCTGGGCTTCGCGGTATTCACTTTTAATTTTTAAACAACCATGAAAAAACTACTACCCGTTTTATTCCTCATCGTTCTCCTATCCTGCGGAGAAAAAGGCGATGCAGAAAAAGCTGAATCCAAAAATATCCTCGAGGATTTGACTTACTCGGTAGATACCGTGGTGGTGGATTCTGGCGATGAGCTGCTCGTTCTTGGATCGAATTACCTAGGATATTGGAGCCTTTCCTCAGACTTGAGTAAGATGTATCTATTTACCGAAAAGGGGAATTCACTTCAGGAAATTGATCTGGACCATCTAAAAGTAATAAATCGATATCCATTTGAGGTAGAAGGTCCAGATGGTACAGGAACTAGAGTAATGGGAATTCATGAACTGAACAATCACCAATTCGTTTTTTCCACCTACAATGGTACTTACATTTTTGATAAGTCAGGAAAGAAAAATATAGATTATCGGCTTAAGTCTTCTGGGGTTGAAGGCATTGACTTGGATGATGATTACACACTTAATCACCAAGCCAAGATTTATGGAAAGGGAGAAAACCTCTATGTCATCCGCGAAACACCCTTAGAATCACAACTTTTATCGGTTGACTTGAAAGAAATGAAAGCCGATACTTTCTCTATAGCTAAGTTGAGTAAAACTAGGGAGTTTTCCACGATGCTACTACTACCTGGCAACATGCGTTTTTATAGCCAATCCATTAAAATCCAATATCTCCGAGATCAGGTTTTGGTATTCAGTCCTGTCACCAATACGATTTATTTATTTGATCCAAGAAAAAGGCAAATCATGGAAAAAAGCTTTGTACATCGACTGGTCCCGTTAGAAAAAAAATGGGAAGACTATCCAAACGAAGCAAATTCCCTTGAGGAATTTAATGCTATTATGACTGCTGTTGAGGTACAGATAGACTATGGAAGGTTTTATTGGGATGATACCCGAGAACTATATTTCCGTCTCAGTCAAAAAGGGAAAGGAATAGCTAGCCCTGAACAAAAGAGGAATTATGAGACATTTATTCACGCTTACAATGTGAATTGGGAATTGGTCGGTGAATCAAAACTGGAAAACTTAGAGGAAAGAATATATGACTATTTCTTGAAAAACGGCAAGCTCTACTCTTATGTCAATGTCGAAGACGAATTGGGCTTTGCAGTATTCTCTTTTGATTTTTAAACAGCCATGAAAAAACTGCTCTATTTTACCGTTTTAGCAGGATTTTTCGCTTGTAGCGAAAAGGATGCTGCTTCAGATTCCATCACTAGTATAGATTTTAGCTATAGCCTCGACACCGTGATGATCGATTCAGGAGATGAGTTCATTTACTTGAATTGGAGTTTGATCAGTTCTGGGCTTTCTCAGGATGGTAGACGCCTCTACAACTTCGACCAAGCCAAAACGGCTATTCAGTTTATAGATCTAGAAAATCTGGTATTGGAAAAAACGCTGCCTCTGGAGGTAGAAGGACCAAATGGAATCGGCGCAAGATTGATGTACGGCATCTATGCAGCTAACGAAGGAAATATAGTGCTATCGGATAATTACTACGTGTCTGTGGTGGATGAAGAAGGTAACAAGTCTTTTGGATTCCGCTTTAACAATTATGATTATGATGGCGAAAAGTTTCCGAATGGAATGAACATCACATGGGGTGAAGCAGTAGCTAAGGATGGTAAAACAATATTCTGGTTATATGGAAGTGAAAAAATGGATCGATCACCTTCCGGAGTTGCTATTTTCAATCTCGAGACCAAAACGGTTAGCATCAAGCCCATCGAAATTTTCCAAGAATTAGATCCCTATCGCGTCTATTTTTCTATCAATGGTCAACCATCTGGAATTGGCTATGCGGACATCCACTTGCAGGTCAAAAATGACTCCTTACTCTTTTCAAATTCGGTAACTAACAAGGTCTATTTTTATCACCTTTCCACTGACTCTATCACTACAAAAACCTATGAGAGTAAATTCACCGCTCAAGTGGCTGCCGGTAACTACCCTGATCGGACAGATTCAGAACAAGAATATGTGGATGTCATAAAAGCGATGGAAAAAGAAGTCAACTATGGCCCGCTCTTCTTTGATGATCAAAATGACATCTATTGGCGATTTGCCAAGGAAATGGATCGCATGAAAGGGGATACCATCGTATTCAAAACTGTCCTGACCGCCTTCGATTCTGATTTCAATCAGCTTCATGAGGAATTGCTTCCTTCTGATTTTACACTCCCATCCACCTATTTTGCGCGAAAAGGGATGATTTATACTTTTTTGAATATTGACGATGAACTTGCATTTGTAAGGTTGAAGCCAGTGATTTCTAGGTAAATTAAGATCTATTCAAGATCAGCGGTTCGGCTAACCTTTGAGGTCTTCCTTCAGACCTCGAAGGTTTTGAAAACAAGACGCACTTTAATAATTCGATACATCGAAAAGACCTTTGAGGTTAAAGAGAAACCTCAAAGGACTAACGAATTTTCAGCTTTCTCACTTAAGCCTTCTGATTTCCTATCCCAGTCTCGGCAGACTCAGCTTATACTTCATGGAGATCAGGCGAATGCTAATGACCAGCGACATCGAAATCAGCATATTGTAATCTCTGGGAACTCCATAATAATTCAACGCCAGATACAGAATCGCTCCGGCCAAGCAAGCTGAGGCATAGACTTCTTTTCGGAAAAGGATCGGGATTTCATTAGTCAAAGTATCCCGAATCACTCCGCCCATCACGGCCGAAAACATCCCCATAATCGCTGCAATCTCAGGTCGCACCCCCAGGCTCAGTGCCTTCTCCACACCCAAAACCGTAAAAAATCCTATCCCAAGGGTATCAAATAAAAAGAAGGTTTTGCGAAGACGACTTAAAAAACTTGGGAATACAAAGGCTGCCAAAATCCCCAAAAGTATGGCATAAAGAAACCAAATGTCCTCAATCCAAACCAGCGGATAGCTGTCCAGCAAAATGTCCCGGAGCGTTCCTCCACCAATCGCGGTAATAAATCCCGTGAATCCTGCCCCAAACAAATCATGCTCCCGCTCCCGAATAGCCAAAGCTCCAGAGATTGCAAAGACGAATGTTCCGGTCAGTTCTAAGTAGTATTGTAATATCATTCAGAAATGTTTAATCGATATATAAATTAAGCTTTCAGCAAAAATTCATCCAAGTAAAAGCGCATCGGATATAAACTAAGTATGGGATGACATTTGCTTTCGGAACATTAAAAATTTGTATGTATATCCGCAATTGCACCAAAAAAAGGTAAAAGCGACTTAGTATATGGTAAACAAATGAAATGCTGGTACTTCCGTCACCCGTCATCGGTCTTCCAGCCAGATAGCCAAAGAAGAAGAGGTCACTGGCATCATTGCGGATAATCAGAAAGATTTACTGAATTATTCAAAATTGATCTAGATTGCATCTCTTATATGTTCTTATCCTTTAACGGGAAGATTTGACCGAAGGAAATATAATCTCCCTGCTTCTCTACGCTTTACCCTCAACTCAAGCATGAATACCCTGCTGCAATATGACATATTAAGGTTAAAAGCATTTCAGAATAATCTATCGGTTCGTAACTCCATCGCTATCAACGATACTGGTGAGTTGACTTTGCTCAAGTTCATACCTATCAACTACTTTAATTATTGTATTGGTAAAATCAATAGTACCGAAGTTTTGGATTATGTCAAAAATTTTTACGCTGACATCTCAGAAAATAAGCACCAGATTCTGATTGATTCAAAGGATTACTTATCAGAGAAAATCATTCACCGATCTTCGAATTACAGCCTCGAAGCAAAGATTTCTATTATGACTTTGATGCCAGAAGATTTTAATGAGCATCTCATCCATCCAGAGGTGGAACTAATCCCCGCCAGCGGGCAAAATATTCAGGAATTTGCCTGGCTTTATCTCGCTTGCTTTGAAGCTGAAAATAGACATAAGGAATCCGTTGAAGAAAACTTTAGATTAAAACTAACTGTAGATGGACTTCAATTATATTTCATCTATTATAATCACAAGCCCATTGGCATTACAGGTTTATATTTTCATCCACAATTCACCATTTTATCCGTTGGTGCCATATTAAAAGAATATAGATTTTTAGGTTTACACAAATCGGCACTTTCTTGGAGAATTCAAAAGTCAAAAGCAACAACGGGAAGTAAACCTATTTTTGCTTGGGCATATAAAGATAGTATTAGCTATCAAAATATGTTGAAAATAGGGATGACAGTTTCCCAGGAATTATTCGCTTTTCAGCATGCTGGATAAATTTCTCTACCAGGCTAGTAAATTCCCCGATCGAATAGCCGTCAAATCTGACAACCTTTCGCTATCCTATGGAGAATTATTGAAGCAGACATCAGCCCTTGCCTCGGGTATTCAAAACCAAGGATTAAAAGGAGAGTGTGTAGGTATTTCATTAAAAAGCAAAACACAAGAGCTGATTGCCTGCATTGGAATATTGCTGTCTAACAACCACTTTTTTTTCATCCCTGAGGAATTAGAAGATGCTTGGTGGGAACACGTTCCTGTCAGCTTATTGATAGCTGATCGAGATCAGACAAAAAAATCTGCTATCCTAACTTTTGATTTTAATGGAATTAAAAACTCGCTATCACCGGAGCTGATCGCATTGTGGGAAAATGAAGTATTAGAAAACAAACTTTTCTGTATCTATTGTACCTCTGGCAGTACAAGTAATTCCAAGTATGTAGTCCATGATTACCACTCCATCATGGAGGATACTTATAGACAAGTTGATGAAAATAAAATCCAGGATTTGGATACGCTGGACTTCATATTTGCTGCTTCTTTTAGCTCATCCTTGGCCTGTATTTTTCCAGCTTTAATATCCGGAGCAAGTATCGCTATTTTCGACCTAAGCCCTAAAAATCTAAAAGATATTCCTCTCTTTTGGCAGAAGCATCAGGTGACATTTGCCACTTTGACCAGTTCAGCATTTAGAACTTTGGCTCGAATCAGCTCGTTAAATCTGTCCGATTATACTAAATCTGTCCGATTTTTATGTTTGGGGGGAGAGCCTGTTTTGGAAAATGATCTTCAACTTTTTGGCACCTCATTTCCACGAAACTCGGAAATCCAATTAGCATATGCCAGTACGGAAACCAGGACATTAAGTCAAATAAGAATCAATCAAAGCGCCCAATTAGAATTGATCCATGATGGCTTCCCGGTCCGGAATAAAACCATTAAAATTTTGGATGAGCAAGGAAAGGAATGTCCCGCAAATAAAGAAGGTGAGCTGGTTGTTCACTCTCCATATATAAGCCTGGGATATTATATCAAAAAAAACCTAACCCTACATCAGCAAGTAGGCAAAAACCGAATTTACCGAACTGGGGATCGGGGGCTTTTCACAAAAGAAGGATCGCTCCGGCTGACTGGGAGAATACACTCGCTGCAAAAAGTAAATGGAAAGTGGATCGATATAAATGCTCTGGAGAAAAGGATTTGCCAAGTTAGCCATTCAGAAAACTGCAAAATTCTCCTAAATAAGGATGAAAATGGTTTTGATTATTTAATCGCTTGCTTAGAGGTAAGCGTGATCAATTCAGATAATTCCATTTACCATTCGATAAACAGCCAAATCAAGTTTGAGATTTTACCCAGATTTTATACACAGTTTATCGATTTTCCCTTGAATGCAAATGGGAAAATCGATAAACATAAGTTGCTTGAGATGGCCAAGGAAAAGGAGTTTTACACCATTTCAGATCAGATAAAAGACCCCGTAACACAACAGGTCCACCAGATTTGGTGTGATAATTTAGGAGTGAACATTTTTAATTTAGATGCAGACTTTTTTACAGACCTCGGAGGCAGCTCTCTTCTGAGTGTCTTAGTAGTAGATGAATTAGCCCAGAAGTTTAACAAAGAAATAGAAAGTCATGCGCTGTTTCAATATCGGACCATCCGCAATGTTTCTCAATTCTTAAAAAAAGTAAATGAGGAAGAACCATTACCTTGCATTCAATGGATTGGATCGGAGCCAAATACTCAATTGCCCAACCTCTTTTTTTTAGAAATAGGCCATTATAGTTCTTATAAAAATATATTACAGAGACTGATTTCTTCTGACACGACTAACTTAGCATATCTTAGAATAGATCCTTTTAAGGTTTTACAAGGTCTTCCCACCGAAGAAATCGAAGAGGAAATCATTAACCTATTAAAGCCCTTTCCGCAGCCCATACTTATTGCAACAAGTTTTAATGGATTTGTAGCTGCCAAACTGAATCAAAAGCTTGGTGGCACCTTAATATTAATTGATTCACCTTGGTATCAAAAAGAAACAGCTGGCAAAGTCTCAATTCAAAATCGTTTTTATCCGATCTACCATCGATTTCGTTCATTACCATTTCTCCAAGCTGTTCAGGAGGTTGGAGCCTTAGTTTTAGGATATGGCATGAAAAAAGTAGGTCTGAAAAAAGGACCTGTGAGTCCCTTTGAGAGGATGGTTCACCTCTATATCTCTCAATCTGAACCTGCTTCAAAAATCTCCAAGCTGTTATACTTTTACTCAACTGGATCTGCAATGACCTCAATGAAAGATGTTGAAAACTGGAGAAAAATCACTGAATCCCGCTTTTCTGTTGAAAACATTTTTGGAGATCACCTAGATGCACTATATGGGTCTAACGGTAACTTTGTTGTTCAAAAGATAAAAGAGTTTCTTTAGAGGATTTAATTTTAAAGAAACTCAACTCTATCTCAATTCTTTTCCAGGACAAAAACCCCCATTTCTCGTTGCCCCAAAACCAAAACCGTCTTGGGTGTTTCCAAGAATTCAAAGCCCATTTCCAGCAATCGATCCAGATGCTTTTGCTGCAAGACAAAACGCTCCGAACCATCCGGCAACAGATATTTCCCTTCTCCTAAATCTTCACTTTGCTCCAGAACCCCACCAAAACCCGTGCACATCCGAAACCAAAGAATTCCCCCCGGTTTTAAAACCCGAGTGAGCTCCTGCATCATTTCCCAAAAATGAGCTTCCCCTTTTGCAAAATGCAAAACCGCCGAACAAATCACCGCCTCAAAGGCTTCTTGGTGAAAAGGGATTTCTTCCATGGCACCAATCTGGAATCGATGCACGTCATAGCTTGGATTTAAGCTTTTAGCTACAAATCTTAGGTACTGGATCGCTAATTCCTCCTGATCGATTCCAAAAATCTGAAAGCCTGCATTGAGAAAGTAAACGGCATTTCTGCCTTCCCCACAGCCTGCATCTAGAATTTTCATTTCTGTAGAAAAGCGATTTTTCAGAATCTGATCCAGCAGATATATATCAATATTTCCGAGCAGTCGGTTCAGATCACTGGGCTGCATTTTCAAGTTTATTTAAGGCATTAGTCATCTTAATTCGACCAATTTCTACGAGCTCGGCCGCCCGATAAAACTCCATGGTACTCGCCTGCTTTTTGCTGATTTCGATCAGAATATCTGCAGGATGCTTTTCCAAGGTCAAATATGACACCCGATCATGGAGCAATTCCATGGAACGGTTGAGCAAGTCGAGCGAACCCAAGCTTTTATTTTTTGGAGATTTATCTTCGGTATCGAAGTAGCCAGTCATTTTTTTCTGATACTCCTTCATCCAACTTGGTATTTTCATCAGGCTTTTCCCATCTTGATCTTTTTTAGGGGGATTCAGATAGCTTCCGCCTAGCGCATTGAGATTAACCGCGATCACCAGATTTTCTTTGGAGCTTTTAAGAAGATCCATGGGCAATGGATTGAGCACACCTCCATCGATGTATTCTATCGCATCTATGACCGCTGGCTGTACCAAAGTAGGAATACTAGAAGAAGCGCGAAGGGCTGCAAACAAGCTCCCCGATTCGAAAATTCGTTCTGTTCCTTCGAGGTAATCCACTGCATTGCAATAAAATGGAAAATCCAACTCCTCGATCAGGCATTCACCGACGATCTTTTTTAATTCTAAAAAAACCTTGTCTCCCTTAATAAATCCTCGGCTGGAAAAGGAGAAATCCATCAAACCAAATACATCCACGCGACCCAGATTACAAATCCAGTCTTTGAATATGGGCAAATTCCCCTTGGCATAAACACCCCCAACAAGTGCCCCAACCGAGCTTCCAGCAATTTCCTCGATGCGGTATCCTCGTTCTACAAGAACTTCGATTACACCGATATGCGCCATTCCTCTGGCGCCACCACTCCCTAATACCAGTGAAACAGACTTATTTGAATTCATTTTATGATCTTTTTAATCCTAAATTTGATTGGATAAAAATCCCCACTAATTTAGCAATATGAGCGAATTTAAACCTTTTCACTTAGCTTTCCCTATTCGAGATATCGAAGAGACTAGCGCATTTTACGGCGATTTATTAGGCTGCGATATCGGGAGAAGTACCGATAAATGGATCGATTTCAACTTCTTCGGCCATCAGCTATCTGCACACATCAAGCCAGAAGAATTAGCGCTCGCAACAACCAATGCGGTGGATGGAAAGAATGTGCCAGTTCGTCACTTTGGAGCGATTCTACCTTGGGAAGAATGGCACGACTTGGCGGATAAGCTAAAAGCACACGGAATCGAGTTTGTGATCGAACCCTACATCCGATTCAAGGGTGAGGTGGGAGAGCAGGCCACTATGTTTTTCCTAGACCCTTGCGGCAATGCACTCGAATTCAAATCATTCCAAGATCCTTCGCAGATCTTCGCCAAGTAAATCCACGCGCCTTGAACATTTTCAATCTGGAGCAAAAAATCGATCGAATTATTCTCCATCAAGGAAAGCCTTACCGCTACTTCAGCGGAACTTCTTACTTGGGAATGGGGATGGTTCCGGCATTTCAGGAAAAGGTAATCGAGGGTCTCAAACGCTATGGCTTGAACCACGGGCAAAGCCGCGGGAATAATGTTCGATTGGCTGTGTATGATGAGTTTGAGGCTTTTTTTGCAAATTCCGCCAAGTCAGAAGCAGCCTTGGTCATGAGTTCCGGCTATTTGGCAGGTACCGCAGCCTTGCGACATTTACAGGCAGATGCTTCCGACACTTGGATTGCTCCAGATACCCATCCTGCGATCTTGCCAAACGAATTCGCCCCCGATCCGAGGCAGAGTTTTGAAGATTGGAAGGCAATATGCCTAGCGAAAAGTGATCAACTTACCCCTCAAAAAATTCTAATTCTGGGAAATGCAGTAGACCCACTTTACAGCAGAATTCACGATTATTCTTGGTTACATGAAATAGGAACCAAGCATGAGTTGAGCCTATTGATCGATGATAGCCATGCCTTTGGGGTGATTGGTAATGGACTATTTGGAACCTATGCCAACCTAAAGAAGCTTCCGGCAAAAGTGATCGTATCAGGTTCCATAGGAAAAGGGCTAGGCCTTCCAGCTGGGATTATTATTTGTGAAAACTCAATCAAAGCCCAAATCTTACAGCTACCGATTTATGGCGGGGCTTCTCCCTGTCCTCCAGGATATTTACAGGCTTTCTTGGAGAGTCAAGAGATTTATTTAGCTCAGAAAGGAATGTTATCCACAAACTGCAAAAGATTTAACCAGCAGATATCTGATCTTAATGGGGTATCAGGAAATGCAGACTTTCCAGTGTTCAACTATACAGCCGACTCTTGGGTAGAAAAACTGGAGCAAAACGGATTCATTACTTCTTCATTTCCTTATCCTACCGCTAATGATCATCAAGTAAACCGGATCGTCATTTCGGGTTTTCATTTGAAAGAGGATATCGATCTTCTAGCGGAAAAATTAATTGAATTCTCATCATCGAAATTCTAAAACATGCGCTCAATTCTTTCAATCTCACTTTTTTTACTGCTTCTTTTAGCTTGCCAACCAAAAGAACTTATCCCTTTTGAGGATGGCTTGGAGGATTTTCAGATTCTAAAAGAGGTGCTGAAAAACAAGGATCAATATCAGGTTCAGATTCTTTACACCCAGATTGAGCGCAATGAACATGGAAATCCGCTGATGACGGATTTTACTTTCAACTTGGATGATGAGAAATACTTTTATCCTGCAAGCACCGTAAAATTGCCAGTTGCAATCTTAGCATTGGAGTGGCTGGAGGAGCAAAATATTCCGGGCTTGGATGAAAACACCATCATGCTGACTGATTCCATCCATCCCTCACAAGTGCCGGCTTTTGTGGACAACTCAGCAATTGATTCACTTCCCAGCATCGCTCAATACATCAAGAAAATATTACTGGTATCTGATAATGATGCCTTCAACAGGCTTTATGAATTGCTGGGTCAAGATTACATCAATCAGAAACTGGCTACTAAAGGAGTGAATCATACGCTCATCAATCATCGCCTGAGCTTTCCTGCAAGTGCTGAAGAAAACCGGATGTTCAATCCTATTCGATTTGTGGATAAATCTGGAAATCTGATCCATGAAATCCCAGTCCGACAAACAGAAAAGATCTATTCCAATGCTGAAAAGCCGGTAATCGGGCGAGCATATTATAGTGAAGATTCGTTGATAGAACGGGGAATGGACTTTTCATTCAAGAATAAATTTGCCATATCCGACCTCCATGGAGTGGTTCAGCGAATCATATTTCCAATGGCTTTTCCGGATGCAGAGCGATTTAATCTGAATGAAGATCATCGAAAATTGATCTTGAAGTATATGAGTATGCTCCCCGGAGAAAGTAATTATCCAAGTTATCCACAATCAGAATACTGGGATTCGTATTCGAAATTTTACAAAGACGGAATGGATAAATCCGCCATCCCTACAAATTTCAGAATCTTCAATAAGACCGGCGAAGCCTATGGTCACCTCTTGGATGGGAGTTATTACGTAGATTTTGAAACGGGAGTAGAATTTTTTGTCACGGCAGTAATCTATGTCAATGCCGACAAAACCCTCAATGATGATGCCTATGAATACGATGAAATCGGATTTCCATTCTTTGCCGAATTAGGAGAATATCTGTATGGACTTGAGCTAACTCGGGAAAAAATGATCCCAGCAGATTTGGAAGAGTTTGAGTTTAATTATTAGATTTAAAATGATTTCCAAATCAAATCTAGAAAAATGAAACTTGTTGAACCTAAGCTTTTTTTGAGGACCTTTTGGTGGTCCATCCTTCTATACGGTATTATATCGTCGATTCTGTCAGATGGATATGTGGGATTAAAGCAAGGATTTGATTGGAGCTTTATTGTTGAGCCACACTCCTACTTCAGACTGATATTTAATATCATCTACTGGTCAGCGTTTTCTTACTTTATTTTATGGCGGAAAAATCCAGCTTTTAGAAAAAAAAAGGCGGAAAAATTCGAGAAGCACAGTTAATTTTTTCCAGCAAAGTGAGTGCCTTTTGCCAAAGTGAATGTCTCCACTCACTTCTTTAAACTAAAGGTAAATCGTTCGTAAGACAGAAACGGTGGCCATTCGGTTTAGGATCAATTGATAAGAATTAGATTAAACTTTGTGCCCTTTGTGGCAAAAAAACTCGTTTCCATCCTCCCGCATTTACCTTAGTATTCCCACGGGAGATTCTTGGCGGGAGACAATGGTTTGCGAGGTAACCTGTTACCATGGGTTTGGCCCATGGCTATTTAAGGTTTGATACCTTCAGGATCAATTTTCAAAGATTTAATCCGCATTTGTAGCCTCTGTGCTAACCTT
>JBLGAM010000073.1:0-16443 GCA_047612305.1 Planctomycetota bacterium
GGGCATACGATTTAGCGTCATTCATTCTGCCTCGCAAATAGGGATCGACAGAAACAAATAATGTTTTTAACAAAATTTCCCCGTCTTTGGGAGTAGGAACTTCTTCACTGATGATTTTAAAATCACTCAGTACCGGTTTTCCGTATGGGCGTTTGTTCAGAAGAATTACTTTATTCATTTAAAAGTTATTTTTTATTGAACTAATTTTTGAAGCGGTTAAATAGATTCAATTTAGCGTCTTCTTCAAAAAGACAAATCTCAGCTTATGTACCGATGGAGAAGTCAAATACCACTTTTGAACCATCCGGCGCAATGGCTAGGATTTGAATTAACCCGCTTTGAGCAGATAATAATGCCGAATCAATATCTACAGGGTTATTCATCGGTTTTCCATTGATAAAAACTATAATAGTCCCTGGCGGAATGCCAGCCTGATCAAAAAAGCCATCCCTGAGCACCTTAGTCACCAAAACACCGGCATTTAGATTAAATCGCTGTTTGACTTCACCAGTAAGCGGGGCGAAAGTGGCTCCAAGTCTCTTGTATATTTCCTCAAGTGCTATACCGCTTTTAGCTACTGTATTTTCAGATTTTGCGGCATTTTCGTTTTTCAGAGTAGCCGAGACTGAACCGATAGCGCCATTTCTCAGGTAAGTTAATTTGATCGTATCACCGGGTTTTTGCCTTGCTATTCTTTCAGAAAACTCCGTTGACGAGTTGAGGGGAATGCCATCTATACTTTGAATAATGTCACCTTCTTTAAGGCCAGCAGCAGCAGCAGCACTTTCATTTTGTACACCAAAAATGTAAACACCTTTTACTGAGGCCGGATTTAGACCTTGTTGTATCAGGAACTGGTCTTCAGCAGCTGGGGACGGAAAAGAAACACCCAATACACCTCGCCTCACCTCTCCAAAGTTTTTTAGATCATTCAAAATCTTTTTAGCCAAGTTTACAGGTATGGCAAAAGCATATCCTGCAAAACTGCCAGTTTGCGAGGCTATGGCTGAATTAATCCCTATCAATTCTCCACTGGTGTTGACAAGTGCACCTCCGCTATTGCCGGAGTTAATGGCAGCATCGGTTTGAATAAATGATTCGACAGCCATATTACCTTGAGGGGCTGCATTAGTTGGAGAGGCATTGCCTCCTGGTCGATTTATGATTCCGATGCTTCTGGCTTTTGCGCTTACGATGCCGGCAGTTACAGTTGTATTAAGTGACCAGGGGAAGCCTACGGCTAAAACCCATTCGCCTATTTGCACATTATCAGAATTTCCAAATTTAACAATGGGAAGGTCGTAGGCCTCTATTTTTAAAAGCGCTAAATCCGTATTGGGATCTCGGCCAATCAACTTTGCAGAAAAGGTCCGCTTGTCAGGGAGTGTCACATCAATAGCTGATGCATTTTCAACCACATGATTATTTGTGGCTATAAATCCATCAGGACTTATGATTACTCCTGACCCTGACGCGCCGTATTCCGAGGATTCATTGAACTGAATTTTGATATGGACTACCGCGGGCATCACTATCTTAGACGCTGTCACAAAATCCACATTGCCATTTGAAGAGTTTATGGCTACAGTATTTCCTGTTGATGATGCTAAAGTATCTCCCGCATTGCGATCATAAGTTGCGCCTTGCCTATGTGTATAACCAACGGCTACACCTTGCAGAAGTATAAATAAAAGTGAAAGTATGATGGCCCGTGACTTATTCATTGTTGTCATGATTAGTAGTAGTGTTAGAAAATTATTTCTTATGGAAGTAAATGGATCATAATAGTTGATCCTTAGACTGTGTTTAGCTTCTCTCACGTATAGTCAAGACTATTTTTGATTTGCTAAACTGAAGAATTTAGAGTGAATTATAATCTCTCCAAATTTCTTTCTTCTAATTAGAAGATGTATTAATCCTCTTGTCATGAAATTAGTTTCTGGTCTTCACTTCCGATAATTTATTGACCAGTAACTATCATCTACTATGAAAAACGCTGCATCACCATTTATCATCCAATGTGATAAAGTATAACCCTTTGTGACAAAGTATAACCCTTCGCTTGTGCTAAGTTCACACAAAGAATATCTGCTTCTAATTAGGTTAACAAAAAAAGAGGAGCTATGATTCCTTTTATTTTCCTTTAAAGCTGCATAAGCTATATGAAATTGAGATTCTCATAATTCTATCTTGTTAATTAAGAATTCTAAAAGTGATTTTTCACAAATGAATCTTTTTCATTATCCGTCATCCGATCTACTGATTCCACATCAAGTCTTATGTTCGTAAAATGTAAATCGGTATTCAAGTAATTTCGCAGCTCTGATTTTGCATTTGGTGGACCGAATAAGATCAGTTGATCATAGTTCAAAATCTCATCAGCAATAGGCTTGCATTTGTTAGTGTAGTAAAGCCTTTTCTAAAAAAAAAATATGGCGCTTAAGCGCATTAAAATCAAATTTATTAACCTGAGTGGAATAGACATCAATTAATGGTTGGGCTCAAGAAAAAGAAAGTCCCAAAAGCTAGAATTAAATTTGGGATTGTTTGAGTGATAAATTTTCCTAACCCGACATTTTTTTAGCTCCGGTTATTCGCTTTCGCCATTTCACACCTTCATACCAAATAACTGATAAAAGACCTGTTGCAATCGCAATCGATAATTGCATAAAATTCAGAGGCTCAAACTCAAAAAAGCTTGATAAGGGTTTTAGATAAAGTAGTAAATCGGTGATAAAAAACGTGATGCTGATAATCAATAATATCAGATTATTCTTGTACTTAACAGTAGTAAGAATTGAATAGTAGAAGGAGCGGTTTACGAGCGTTAAATCTATATTGGCGGCAATAAGAACTGTAAAAACCATGGTTCTGGTGATTGGCTCATTTAATCCCTAATGCGCCGCATATTGGTAAATAAAAAACGTGCCCGCTGTAATTACCAGTCCTTGTATGATAATGATAGCAAGCTCTTTCAGGTTGAAAAGTGTACTGGTAAATGCCCGGAGTTTTTGGAACATACTGGTTTTTTCTATCGGCTCATTTTCATAAATAATGGAATAGGTTGGCCCCATTACCAACGCTTCATCTGTTTTTCCACCAGTAAAATAAATGGAAGATGTAGCTAATAATAAGATGGCCATAGGTTCTTTTGCGATACTTTTCACAGCAGCAAAAAATCTATTTTCTTTCGTATACGCTAACTGATTTCCCCCATGCTTTACTCGTGCAGCTATTACTTGCTCATCTGTTTACCCCTTAACATTGAAACCATTAGCAGACACGATAAAGGTTGATTGTTGGGGATTGAAAAAACTGATTTTTATAGATGAATCGGATTTAACTAAGTAAAAGGCTTGTGGTCAAGCTTTTTAAATTTACCTACTTTTTAGTTTTAGCAAACTACTGATTGGGTCTCAAATAATTAAATTTGGGGGTCTTATTTTTTTAATGCTCCTGAGCCTGAAACCACATCAAATAATTCCTTGTCAATAAAACTCTGATGTAGGCGATGATATTTTTTCTTGAGGCCGTCCAAGAGGTCACTTCTATTTTTGTCGGCTCGCTACCAATCGACTGGCATTTTCACTGGACAATGACTCTACGTATACTTTGAAAAGAGAAGAGAAAAGGTATATCTCTTCCTGAACTCAGTTAATACAATTAAGAGGCGTGTAGTCAGTCGTCGGGTTATTCTAAATCCAATTTTTTTTGAAAAATGCCTGTACCCCCTGACCATTAGTCTTTTGGTAATATTGTAAAAGAGATAATCCTTTCAATTATAAGTAAATGATTCTAATTGAATTCCATCTTAGGAAATATTGGGATTTATAGAAATTTTAATCCAAAAATAGTAAAGCTGTAAACCAAGAGTGGAAATCTTATTGTGCCAAATGATCAAAGGTAGGTTTTGAATAGCGAGTCAGGAGGTCCTCGTCATTTGCTTTAAGATCTTTCGGGAAATTCTGGTGATAATTAGAGGTTAAAAATTTCTAAAAAAAAAGCCCCTCAAATTTTGAGAGGCCTTATTGTGGAGCTGGTGAGATTCGAACTCACGTCCAGATAAGGAAACAGCGTACCGTCTACATGCTTAGTCACCTGTTGAGTTTTCGATCGAAATATGCTGGGTGACACACCTAGTTTCGACTTAGCTACTAGTCTTAGACCTGCTTAATAGCATCACAAGCCGCAGTCCGATCAAGTCGACATCCCGAAATCCACCCCGAAAGGACGGGGGGCGGAGGGATGTGGCTGGGGAATTGCTCTCGCAACTCAACCCTTTAAGCTTTCTTTCCTGTTAAGGTAAGATTAGGCAGCCATAGCGTAAGAATCTTCGCCATTTATAGTGCGTATGAATCTTTTAAGGCCGTACATACTCCAGCCTGCATGCGAGCCCGATTTTTACACTTACTGTCAATACCGGTCAGCCCCATTTGAGATAGGATGACAAAAGTAAGCGTTTTTTGGTTCCATTGACCATTTCTGTACACAGTATATATTTTCTCATATCCTTGAATTTTCATTTACCTGGCGGTCAACTGCTTAATTGAAAATAGCTAAGAATAGTATGCAAATTCATCCTCAAATATCGAGATTTTTATATCTTGCAGAGATGGAAAATTTCGTCGTTTCGGCAAGGAAATACAGACCCGCGGACTTTAAAAGTGTCGTTGGACAGAAGCATATAACTACAACTCTACAGAATGCGATCAAAAACAAGCACTTAGCTCAGGCATTCTTGTTTTGTGGCCCACGAGGAGTAGGCAAAACAACTTGTGCCAGAATTCTGGCCAAGACAATCAACTGTGAGAATCTGCAAGCAGACTTTGAAGCCTGTGGAAAATGTAACTCTTGTGTTTCGTTCCATAACAATAGCTCCTTTAATATTTATGAGCTTGATGCAGCATCCAATAACTCGGTGGAGGATATTCGAAATCTTGTAGATCAAGTTAGATATGCCCCTCAAAAAGGTGATTATAAGGTCTATATAATTGATGAGGTGCACATGCTCTCGACGAATGCGTTCAATGCATTTCTAAAGACTCTTGAAGAGCCGCCTAAGTATGCCATATTTATTTTGGCAACGACAGAAAAGCATAAAATTCTTCCTACTATTCTATCCCGCTGTCAGATTTTCGACTTCAATCGAATTCAGGTAAAGGATATCTCCAATCATTTGGAGGAAATAGCAAAGAAAGAGCAGGTAGATTATGAGGAAGAGGCACTTCGACTGATTGCTGCCAAAGCAGATGGAGCCTTGCGGGACGCACTTTCGATTTTTGATTTGATCGTGACCTATTCGGCAGGTAAGAAAGTAACTTATCAGGAGACGATCGATAATCTGCATATCTTGGATTACGATTACTATTTCAAAGTTGTAGAAGGGTTTTTGGCAGAGGATTTGTCGAAAGTATTATTGATTTTTGACGAGATCCTGAAGAAAGGTTTCGATGGACATAATTTTATTGTAGGACTTTGTGAGCATTTCAGAGATCTTTTGGTCTCAAAAGATCCTGCGACTGTCGAACTAATCGAAGTCTCTGATGGCACCAAAGAAAAGTACTTAGAGCAATCTCAATTTGCTTCGGTTTCATTTTTACTTTCCGCATTGAATATTGCCAACCAGTGCGATATCCATTATAAAACCAGCAAAAATCAGCGGCTTCACGTGGAATTGGCCTTGATGAAAATCGCCAAACTTCCACAGGCTTTTCGTCTGGCAATGATGGCGACGGAGGAAACAAAAAAAAAAGCCTGAGTGAGGGACTAGATGTAGCTCCAGTTTCAAAAACACTAGATCAGAAAGAAACAGCAATAGAGGAGGAAGTGTCTTCTATTCCGAAGAAGGTCACTCCACTTCCTAGGACGATCTCTATTCCCAAAAGCCTAAGCCAGACCCAAAAATTGGTAGACGACAAGGCGAAAGTCAAAAACGAAGCTGAAGAAAATCCAACTCAGAATCAGGCTTTCCAGCCGATTGAACAAGTAGTTTTACTTACCCAAGAAATGTTGGATATAGCAATGCCGCGAATAAGATCTTCTTTCCAAGATGCTGGGAAAAGTATGGAGCTAGCCATTTTGGGGCAGGATATGAAAATTGTGGATGGCCAGCTTGTCCTAGAAGTGGTGGGTCAGCTACAAGAGGACCTAGCCGATAAGATGAAGTCGGAATTGATTCGGATCCTGCGCGAAATCACTAAATCCACAAAGATCACGATTAGGCTTGAGGTCAAAGAAGAGCTTCAATCGAACGTGAATAGACTTTATACGAGTACGGATAAGCTGAACCACCTGAAGACGATCCACCCAGCATTATCCGAGTTTCAAAAAAGATTTGGCTTAGAGACTGATTTTTAAAAATCTAGGGAAATCCCAAAATTAATCAAATTTTGAAGCTGGATAGCTTGCTTGGAGCTCCCATCATCTTGCTTAACAAATACTTCTTCATCGTAAATGATTACCGTTTCTATTCGAGTAGAAATATATTTATTGACTTTCATCCGGATGATAGAGTTGAAGTTTACCACCATATTCCCGAATCGTTCATAGTTGGAGAATAGGTTAATGTCGGACTTCCAAGTTACATTTTCCATCAGCCGAATATCATTCACCGAAGCAGCGATCGAAACTCCAGCCTCAGCACGTACATTTTCTCCTGGCTCCACACCAAATGCCCCCACTCTGCTAAGCGAGTCATCCATTACGATGGTGAATCTTCCCGTAAAAGGGGATAAGATGATTGAAATTCTACTTTTGTCTGCATATGTTTTTCGATAATTCAAACCTGTGGATGACTGCACGTAGCCAGGGGAAAGTAGATCAGATATTTTAGTGCGTGTTTCCAGATCGCTACCTGGGGGTCTTGAATATTTTTGCCCAGCAATCAATTGCGTTCGAGCATCCAGCTGAGTCGATAAATAGAAAAACTCGCTCAATTCCCGGCCATAATTACTTACGAACTGAAAATTGTCATTGGTTTTCCGAGTTTGAAATTCCCTTCCTCCTTGTCGGTTAAATCCTAGATTCACATTTAGCTGGGTATCCCAAACCTTACTTTCTTTTTTGTAATTGGCGAAAAGGGAGAGCCCAGAGTTCAAGGCAAAAGTACTCGCTCCACCTGCCGCCCAGTTGGAAAGAGTCACCTGCTGAATATTTAGATTATAATTTCCCCCAGTCTTCCAAAAAATCTCCTTTACCGGTTCATCCCTAATCAAGGAGTCTCCAAGCATCAGCAAAGTGTCCCCATTGATCAACACAGTGTCAGGAATGGTAAATCGATCCTGAGCCTGCGTATGCTGGCAAAGGAAAATTACTAAAAAACCGAGAATCAGAAAATGCTTTGACATCTAAAATTTAGAGTGTGGAGTATCAGGGTCTATAGATAACTAATTTTTGCCCGATGGAGATGATGTTTTGACTTCCGATTCCATTCCAAGATTTTAATTCATCGACCGAAATGCCATATTTTTTACTGATGGCGAATAGTGTTTCCCCACTGGATACGGTATGGGGGACTTTACTTGGCGCTTCGCTACGCTGAGTAGCTTCAGGTGTCGGTTTTACTTGGGTTTCAGTTACTGTACTGCTTTCAGCGACTACTGTCCGCGGGGGAGTTAGCGCAGGAACTCTCACGATTTCAATTTCCTCACCACGCTTTCTAGGATCTTGAAGGTTCAAAACCATTCCGACTTTTAGGTCACTGTCTTTTCGAATTCTATTTTTGGATTTCAGAGAAGAAAGTTTGATTCCATATTTCTGTGAAATCTTCCAAAGCGTCTCTCCCGATTGAACAATATGGGTTTCAACTTCTGCCTGGCTCTTCTTTTTTTCAGTATAATAATACTTGCCTGCCTCAATACGATCCTCCTCGTCCAAATCATTAAGCTTTCTGAATTTTCGTTCTTTCAAGCCTATTTTCTCTGAAAAACTGGAAGGACTCGTTGTGCTTGCCGCTTGGACTCCATCAAGATTATTTACTGTAATTTGATCAGGTTCGGATGATTTTATTGTGTTTCCAGCCACTCTTGGATAGGAATTGGCCTGTTTGTAGGTTGTACTGGATGTGCTGCTCTGAGTAGTTTTCTTTGGAGCAGACTCTTTGATTACAGCCTGTTCTACGTTAGGTAAACTGCCATCTTTGAGGAACACCAATGAATAGGACCTATCTCCTGGTACTTTTCCGTTTTTTGCCCAAGTATTATATTCTTTCAGATGAGATTCACTGACCCCGTACTTTTTTGCTAATGAGGATAGGGTAGTGGGTCCTTGCACTTTTACTTCCACAAGTTGCTTCGAAGTATTGCTAACAAAAACTCCGATTTGATTTTCGAATGCGATTTTATGGGCGAGAAATTTTTTAAAGTACCAATGGCTATTTCGATCGATGTTTACCACTCTTTTCCCATTGTATTGTGTTCCAAAATATGCCTTAGCACCACCCAAACCCATTTGATAAGAGACCAAGGCGCACATCCAATTATCAAATGTTTTGTTGTGCTTTTGGAGGTAAAGAGCAGCTCCTTTTGTCGAGGACACGATATTTTGTCGTTCATCCACTTGATTGTCCACGCGGAGAAATACCTCCTCAGCAGTTCCCTGCTTAAATTGCCAAAAACCAACAGCATTGGATGTGGACACTGCATCAGAGATTAAACCACTTTCTTGGATTGCCAAATACTTCAGATCCAAAGGAACCCCCGCTTCACGTAATTCACGCTCGATCAGTGGCAAATAAAGATTTACCCGATCTTGTTTGATTTTAAAATAGCTTGGATTTCGATATTGTGCATCAACGTCAAGCTGAATTTCTCGTCTTGCCTGTGGATTAATCCGAACGATCAGATCCGCAAATTCTATTTCTGCAGGTACCTGAGGAATCTGAGCGAAAGTGCTCGTGAAACTCAGAAATAAGAAGGTGAAAACTAGAAAAGAGATTTTGTGTACTCTCATTTGAAAAAGGAGTTAATCTTTAGTGTCTGCCTAATTTTAGCAAAAATGATTCCTTTTTTACGTCAACTGGATTTTTCTCGCCATCATTACTCCATCTCGAATAGGAAGTAGGAGATTTTCTACGCGTGGATCCGCCTGAACGTAAGCGTTAAAGTCTAAAATAGCTTGGGTATCCTTATCAATTTTTTGATCTGCTTTAACCAAAATTTTCCCTGACCAAAGGACATTATCAGCTAGAATAATTCCTCCGCTTGGTACTTTATCGATGATCAAATCGTAGTAGCGTTGGTAGTTAATCTTATCTGCATCGATAAAAACTAAGTCAAATGGACCATCGATCTTTGGGATTAATTCCAATGCATTTCCCAATCGATATTCAATTTGATCTGATAATCCACTTTCTTCAAAAAAGCCTCGGACCATAGTTTCTAGCTCATCATTGATGTCTATGGTGATTAGTTTTCCATTTTTAGCTAAACCACGGGCCATACAAATCCCGGAATATCCGGTGTAGGTCCCGATTTCCAAAATAGTTTTTGGTTGGAGCATTTTTACAAAGAGCTCGAGCATTTTCCCTTGGAGATGACCTGAAATCATTCTCGGCATCAGTACTTTTGCCCGAGTTTCTCTGGTGATCTTTAGCAAAAGTTGATCTTCGGTTGAGGTATGGTCTTCGCAATAGGCGAGTAGGGCTTCATCGATAAATTCCATTTTAATTTGGCTTGTAGGTCAAAAAACTCAATTGGTCTAAGTCGAAAATTTCCTGGGCAATTTCTTGTAATTCTTCTGCAGTAGTGGATCTGATATGATTGAAAATTGATTCCAGCGGGTCCACTTTATCGTGATCCAGCAGGCTTTTGCCATAGACGAGCATCAGTCCGCCATAATTTTCCTCTGCCATCGCCATTTGACCAATCGCCTGTTCTTTGGCCATATGAAGCTGAACTTTGCCAAGTTTTTGGGACTGTAGTTTTTTCATTTCATTAATCACGAGCCCCTTAGCTTTTTTGAGTGTTTTTTCCTCCGTGCCGAAGTAAACCCCAAAAAAACCAGTCTCTGAAAAAGGTTGGTAGGTGGACTCAATGCTATAAACGAGTCCATGCTTTTCTCGCAACATGAGGTTCAGGCGACTATTCATACTTGGCCCACCGAGAATATTATTAAGAAGAAAGAGCTTGTATCTATTGGGGTTATGAAGCGAAAATGCAGGCCGTCCCATTGCAAAAAGAGATTGGGTTACATCTCTTGCTGTTGATTTTTCCTTTGGAATGTAGCTAGTAAAGCTGCTACGGACATAAAGGCTTCTTTTTGGTAAGATGGCAGATAACGAAGGCTCGATTTGTTTAAGAGCATTCTTGAATGAGATATTTCCTACTACTGAAAAAATAATTTGTGACGTATCCAACCTAGTTGCAAGGAAATCAAAGAAATCTTGCTGGCTAAAGTTTCCGACAGTGGCCTCAGTTCCTAAGATATTTCTACCTAAGGCATGATTTTCAAAGACGAGTTCGTCCAATTCGTCCTGAATAGAATCATCCGGAGAATCTCTGTACATAGCCATTTCTTCCAAAATGACTTGCCGTTCATTTTCAATTTGTTTCTCGGGAAAGGTACTATTGAAGGTAATGTCATAAAGTAGCTCCGCTGCTTTTGGATAATGCTCCTTCAATGTAGAGGCATAGAAACAAATCTTTTCCTTGGTCGTGTAGGCGTTTAGCTCACCGCCAAGTGATTCCAGCCGATTGAGTATATGGAACGTCTTTCGCTTTTTAGTGCCTTTGAACGCCATATGCTCCCAAAAATGCGCTAACCCCTCCTGTTCTTTAGTTTCATCCCGACTACCAATGTTTAGAATAAATCCACAATGAACCAAGCGTGTGTGCGTCACTTCTTGATGGACAATTCTGATTCCGTTGGGTAATTCCTTAATGCTTAAATTCATGCGTATGCTTTCTCTTTCGGCAAAGTACAAAGTAAAGTAACAAGTTGGTTTTAGGATTGTTTTTCCTGCCTATTGCAAGAGTTTTTTGTAAATTCCTCCCAGAAAAATTTGATCTCAATATGAAGTATACTCCATTACCTAAAGAACTCTACCAGCGAAATCGGAAAAAGTTATGTAAAAAACTGAAACCGGGAAGCGTGGCTATTTTCAATTCCAATGATATCATGCCTACCAATGCCGATGGCACGATGCGGTTTAGGCAAAATAATGACTTGCTATACCTTTCTGGAATAGACCAAGAAGAGACCATCCTTTTGTTGGCCCCGGATTGCTCAGTGCCTGCTATGCGAGAAGTCCTTTTCCTAAAAGAAACAAATGAACACATCGCAGTGTGGGAAGGCCATAAATACACTAAAGAAGAAGCAGAGGCAGCTTCTGGGGTTCAAAATATAAAGTGGTTAGCAGATTTTGAGCTAGTGTTCAATACGGTTATGGCGCTATCGAAGAATGTGTACCTGAATACCAATGAGCATTTGCGTGCAGGGGTTCAGGTAGAGACAAGAGATGCCCGCTTTATTAAAACCTGTAAAGAAAAGTATCCGCTGCATGAATATGAACGAATCGCTCCGGCTATGCATGAGCTTCGCGGGGTAAAGGAGAAAGAGGAAATCGATCAACTTCAGATTGCCTGCGATATCACTGAGAAAGGGTTCAGACGAATTTTGTCCTTTGTGAAACCAGGAGTGACGGAGTATGAGATCGAGGCGGAATACCTTCATGAGTTTGTTCGAAACCGAAGTAAAGGTTTCGCCTATGAGCCAATCATCGCATCTGGGGCTTCAGCCTGTGTGCTCCATTACATAGAGAATAATAAAGCATGTCTTGACGGTGAGCTATTGTTGATGGATGTGGGAGCTGAGTATGGTAATTATAATGCAGATATGACTCGGACGATTCCAGTCAATGGAAGATTCAATCCAAGACAACGTGCGGTTTACGATGCAGTCTTAAGGGTAAAAAATCAGGCATCAGCAATGCTTACTCCTGGAGTCATTATCCAAGACTATCATAGAGAGGTAGGATTGATCATGCAAAGCGAGCTTGTTAGCCTAGGACTAATCGATCAGACAGATATTAAGAATCAGGCGGCTGATTGGCCAGCATATAAAAAATATTTCATGCATGGAACCTCCCATCATTTAGGATTGGATGTGCATGATGTTGGGACCATGCATTTCCCTATTCAGGCAGGGATGGTATTTACCGTGGAGCCGGGTATTTATATTCCGGAGGAAGGTTTTGGGGTAAGACTCGAAAATGATATTGTGGTTCTGGAAAATGGTTATCTGGATCTGATGGGTAATATTCCTGTGGAAGCGGAGGAGATTGAAGGTTTGATGAATTCCTAAAAAATTAACTCCTGTAAAAGCGTAAAAGCCCTTTCAAAATCAATTGAAAGGGCTTTTTGCTTAGTACTAAATAATTCAGATTATCCGATAGATACTCTTCTGAATGCAGATACAGTCATTCCTTTACTTACGCTATCAAGGTATTGAGCGATTGTTTTGTTATTGTCTTTCACGAAAGACTGGCTAAGTAGCGTGTTCTCTTTGTAGAACTTGTTCAATTTACCCAAAGCTATTTTCTCAAGCATTTCTTCCGGCTTGCCTTCAGCTCTTGCTTGCTCTTTTCCAACTTCGATTTCCCGTTCGACCATAGATGCATCTACACCGTCTTTGTCAAGGGCGACTGGGTTCATTGCTGCGATTTGCATTGCGACGTCTTTTCCAGCTTCTTCTACGTCAGACCCAGAAGTATTAGTAAGTCCTACCAATACACCTAGTTTGCCATTAGAGTGAATATAAGCAACAACAGTTTCAGCTTCTACGATTTCAAAATGAGAAATCTCAAGCTTCTCACCGATTTTACCAGTCATTTCAATAATCTTGGCAGCTACAAGCTGATCTTCAAAAGGAAGCGCTAGAATAGACTCAATGGATGTTGACGCGTTTTCCGCTGCGATATCCATTAAAGAATTTGCAAAAGTCACGAAACCTTCATTTTTAGCAACGAAATCTGTTTCGCAAGTCAATGTAAGTAGATAACCCTTAGTTCCATCGTTAGTTATTCTGGTCACAGCTAGGCCTTCTTTGGTCTCTCGGTCTGCTCTTGAGGCAGATACTTTTTGACCTTTTTTACGAAGGATATCTACAGCTTTTTCGAAATCGCCTTCAGCTTCAGTCAAAGCTTTTTTGCAATCCATCATACCGGCACCGGTCATTTGTCTTAATTTGTTTACGTCTTGTGCAGTAATTGCCATTGTAGTATCAGTTTGATTAAACGATAAATTATTTTTTGGAGAAGTCAGGTGACTTCAGCGAATCGATTAAACAAAAAATTGAACATCGGCCTAAACCTGATGTTCAATTTTTATTTATCAATTCATTTGTGATTCAGTCTTTTGTATCTGCGTCAACAGCTTTTTTTGCTTCTTCCTCTTCAGAAAGTTTAGCATCTTCTTTATCTCTCTTTCTTTCGGAAAGGCCTTCTTCGATTGCCTCGCCGAAAGCTTTTACTAATAAAGAAACTGACTTGAATGCATCATCATTAGCTGGGATTGGGAAGTCCACCTCATTTGGGTTGGAGTTCGTATCTACTAATGCGAAAACTGGGATACCAAGTTTTTTAGCTTCTGCAATTGCGATATGTTCTCTTTTGATATCCACTACGAACAGTGCGGCTGGAAGTCTGCTTAGGTCTGCAATTCCACCTAATACAGTTTCCATTTTTTCTTTTTGACGAGAAACCATCAATCGCTCTTTTTTCGCAAGATTCTTATAAGCTTCCTCGCCCATCAATCTGTCAAGTGAAGACATTTTCTTCAGTGACTTGCGGATAGTTGCAAAGTTAGTCATCATTCCACCTAACCATCTTTCTGTTACGAAAGGCATGTTAAGTCTTTTTGCTTCTGCGGCTACAAGATCTTTAGCTTGCTTTTTAGTGGCGACAAACATCACCTTTTTGCCGGAGCGTACGATTTGCTTGATTGCGTTAGATGCTTCGTCGAGGCAAGCAAGCGTTTTGTTAAGATCGATAATGTGGATGCCATTTTTCTCCATGAAAATGTATGGAGACATTCTTGGATCCCACTTTCTCGTTAAGTGTCCAAAGTGGACACCAGCATCTAGTAAGTCTTTGTATTCTATTTTGGCCATGAATAAATATTTTTTCTGATGTATAAGAGTAGAATCCCGAATTAACGCTTAGAGAACTGGAACTTTTTTCTAGCTTTCTTACGTCCTGGCTTCTTACGTTCTACCATTCTTGGATCACGAGTGAGGAATCCTTCTTTTTTCAAAGGGGCTCTGTGTTCAATGTCAAACTCACATAGTGCTCTAGAGATAGCCATACGGGAAGCTTCTGCTTGACCTGTACTTCCTCCTCCATCTACATTGATTTTGATGTCATAATTTCCATCTACGCCTACTAATGCAAGTGGCTGCTTTACTACGATCTGGTGTAAATCAAATGGGAAGTAAACTTCCAATGATCTATTGTTAACGGTAATTACACCATTGCCCGGTTTCATATAGATTCTGGCTACAGATGTTTTTCTTCTACCGATTTTGTTAATGATTTCCATTAGATAGACGATTAAAGCGTGATAGATTTAGGCTGTTGCGCGGTATGAGGATGCTCAGATCCTTCGTACACGTACAAGTTGCCGTATAATTTTCTTCCCAATCTGTTCTTAGGCAACATGCCTCTTACAGCCTTTTCGATCAAAATTGTCGAAGATTTCTCTTTCAATAATTTTGGTGTTGAAATTCGCTGTCCACCTGGGTAACCTGTGTGTCTCACATAAATTTTGGAGTTCCACTTGTCACCAGTTAACCTGATTTTATCTGAGTTGATTACGATGACGTTGTCACCACAATCTACGTGCGGGGTGAAGCTTGGCTTCGTTTTCCCTCGTAAGATTTTCGCTACCTCACTAGCAAATCTACCTAAAACTGCAGCTTGGGCATCCACAATAACCCATTGCTTGTCTACAGTTGCGGTATTTGCTGATACGGTTTTATAGCTTAAAGTATCCACTGTGTAACTGTTTAATATTTAGCTTGTTAAATTTATTTCACCCTCAAAAAGGGACACAAAGATAGAAGTATTTTATTTTCGATCCAAAATATTTCCAATACTAAGTCCTAATTTTCACTGGCTTAGACCCAAAATGCACTTAAACGCCTCTATTCCTACTTATTTTATTTTAATTCTTGTGATTAACTCGTTTTTTCGAGCTGATTCACCAGAACTTGGAAATCTTTCGGGTAGGGTGCGATCACGTTAATTTCCGTACCATCTACTCCTAGAAAACCTATCGAATAAGCATGCAAGGAAACTCGCGGCATGATCGGTTGCTCTTCGGTGTCTTTCTTGAGATTAAAGCGGCGCTTGAGTGAAGAGAGGTATAAGGGGTTGCCCCCGTATAAAGTATCTCCGCATATCGGAGACTTCAGGTAGGTCAAATGCACACGAATCTGATGTAGTCGCCCTGTGATAGGCTTACACTCGACCAGTGTGTGTGCATAATAGGTCTTCAATGTATTGAACACCGTTTGCGCTGGCTTTCCCTCTTTACTGACTTTAGCTATTCCCTTATTGTTTGCAAGTAGATTTCGGTTGACCAATTCATCTTTGAATTCCTTGATACCTTCAACTACTGCATGATAGACTTTTTCCACTTTTCTGCTTTCAAACTGCATCGCCAAATGCCTGTAGGCGACTGGATTCTTGGCAATCACCAGACATCCTGAGGTTTCCTTATCCAATCGATGGCACAGTTGAGAATCGGGGGTGTGTGCCTTGGCTAAGTCCAGGATGTTTTGCGCCTCATGTCTGTCGTCTAAGCTTGACAGATAAGGCGGCTTGTTGATCACTAGGTAATCCTCATTTTCAAACAAAATGAGTTTTTCAAAATCTACTTTCTTCATGTATTCTCCTGCCTCTTTTAAGAGGCTGCAAAAGTAGGGAAATGGTTGGCCAAATAAAAATCCTTCCGAGGGGAAGGATTTTATCAGATTTCAATTGTGGATTATTGTCGCTGTTTGATAATCGTAAATCCTCTTCCCGTCGTGGCTGTGGCACCATCCCATTTTAATTTCCCTTGGTGAAAGACTTTAAGAACTAAAATACTTTTTCCATTATCATAGATTTCTGATTGGATCGTGTCCGCCTCTGCCTCATTCCATTGAATTATTGTTTTTTCTGAATCTAAGACTAACGCCATGATATAATCCCTTTCAAACTCTGGTGGGTCGATTCGAAAGTTTCTGGGCATATCAAGATTGCTTTCATAAAATTCTACCATTTTCCCATTTCGCTCGTAGAAGATTTTGATATCTTTAGAACTATAAAACCCTTCTTGTTTGGGATCTAAAAGGTTATTCCCCTCCTCGTCTAATACTGTGATAAATGCCATCATATCTACAGTAGCAAATTGAGGATGTTCATTTTCTTTACAGGAACTAATAAGGGCTGTGAGGAAAATAAAT